>JAZNZQ010000204.1:0-7732 GCA_045595035.1 Eubacteriales bacterium
TTACCGTCTTCGGTCTTGGCGGCGTCATCCTCGGTGAGCGCGATGCCGTTTACCGAAAGCGATATTTCTTTACCGAAGCCGACGTTGCCGTCAAGCTCGAGCGTATATGTGTGTGTGACGGGAAGGTAGGATGCAAGCTTGTATTCCTGAATAGAGATGATAGCAAGCTTGGTCTTGGGCTCGCCTGCTTTTTCGAGTTTGATCTCGGCAATAACGATACCGTCCGAGAGCACGCCGTAGGTGCATTCGGTCTCGCTCGTCCATTTTTGAGAGGTGAATCTCAGCTCGCCCGAGAGCTTATCCTCAAACGCTTTTTTTACGTCCGCACCGTCTTCAAAGCGGCCGCTTATCATGTTTGGAGCGCCGTCTTTTTCATACAGTGAGCCGTCCGCGGCTTCCTTTTTTAGCAGTTCGACCGCCTCTTCGAGCAGTCTTGCGGGGTGTTTGTCCTCGTATTCGTCAAGCACCGAGTTTACGTAGATAAGTGCAGATGCTACAAGGAGCGCGAGCACAAGCGCAAATATTATATACGCGAGAAGAAAACCGCGCAGCTTTATCCTGTTTTTCATGTGTTTCTCCTGAAAATAAGTTGTACTAAATAATATATCACAATTTGTATTTTATTTCAACTTTTTCTTTGCATATGAAAGAGTTTCTTTAAGGGCCGTATCCTTCGGTATTCCGCCAAGCCGCAGGGAGTGTGCAAATTCAAGGATATCGGAGAATTTCTCGCTCGGGGCAATACCCGCATCTATCAGGTCACGCCCCATAACATAAGGTCGGGACATATACTCCTTGTATATCCCGAACCTCTCCCAAAGAAAGGGGGCTGTGTCGACAAAGGGATAGTCCGAGGTCTTTCCGCGCGCGTCGGACAGAGCAAGCAGGATGAGGTCGGCGGGCTCTGCGGCTTCATCAAAGAGCGCGTTTGTCTTCTTTATCTTTGAGCCGGCTACCGCCATAACGTTCGGTTTCATATGGAGCTTGCACATATTGAGCACGTACTCGGTGAGCGCTTTGTCGGCAGATAAGCGTGATAAGAAGCGCTGTGTCCGCGAAAGTCCATTGGTCTCGTGCGCGTATGCGTGTACGACGCCGTCATCGTCCACGGTCGTTGCATCGATCTTGCCGAGGTCGTGTACGAGAGCGCTTATCATAAAGGGAAGAGGACGTACTGCATCCTTACGCCTTAGTGCCGCTTCGTCGAGCACCATCATAGTGTGCCTCCAGACGTCTCCCTCGGTGTGGTATTTTGCATTCTGAGGCAGACCTATAAGTGCTTCAAGCTCGAAAAACCATACCGAAAGCTGTCCCATTTCTCTTAGCAATTCAAAAAATTTTGACGGCTTATCTGCTTTTAAGAGCGCTTTTTCCGTCTCGGCAAATACACGCTCACGCGAGAGTGTTGAAATGTCCATTTTTGAGCACAAGGACATTGTTTCGGGTGCTATCTCAAAGTCGAATCTTGCCGCAAACTGAGCCGCGCGAAGAACACGCAATGGATCCTCGGGAAAGGAGCTGTCGTCCACGTGACGTAAAACGCCTTTGCCAAGATCCGTTCTTCCTTCGAAGTGATCGACGATCTCGCCTGTCATAACGTTCTTCATGAGCGCATTTACTGTGAAGTCACGGCGCTTGGCGGCATTTTTTGTTCCGATAAAGGGGTCGATGTCTATTTTGAAATCCTTATGACCGTGACCCGTGACACTTTCGCGCCTCGGCATTGCAATATCAAGATGAGTCCCCGAGAGCGAGTACACGCCAAAGCTTTTTCCGAATTCAAGCCGTTCTCCAAGTGAATCAAGTATTCCTTCGAGCGTTTCGGGAGATATGCCGTGGATCTCCACGTCGATATCGGTGCTCTCGATACCCATAAGGGAGTCGCGTACACATCCGCCGACAAAATAAGCGACACCGCCCGCGGCCGCGACCTCTTTTGCAATGTTTTTTGCTATGGAAACATCCTTGCTTGACATATCTCTCACCTCTTTTTCACAACTATATTCTACCACATATTCATCCTTATGTAAACCTCGTAAAGTGTTAATTTTTTTGCGTTTGATTTTCAAAAGAAAAGTAACATTTTCGTCATTGAAGAGAGCGGTGATTTGTGTTAAAATAAAAGAAAGAATAATTGTCAAAACGCTTGACTTTGGCAATACAATAATATATAATTCAAGTAATTTGAGGTGTTATTATGGATAAATTACCCGAGCAGAATATAAAGCTTGAAGGAAAATTTTACAGATGGTTTGACAACTACTGGTATCATTACAAATGGCCGACTATAATCGTTGCATTCTTTACTTGTGCGTTTCTTATTATGGGACTGCAGATGTGCGGCAGAGAAAAGACCGACGTATATCTTATCTATGCGGGACCGCATATCTTTGAAGAGAATGCCGTGCACGAGCTTGCCGCCGACGTAAACAAGATAATTCCCGATGACTTTAACGGCGACAAAAAGAAGACGAGCGAGATAGTCGGTCTGTATATCCTTTCCGAGGAGCAGATAAAGGCGGAAAAGGAAGCGGCCGAAAAAGAGGAAGAGGTATACTATTACAACGCGCAGTTTTTTGCCGAGGAGCGCAGAAAATTCGATCAGCTTATTTTTGCGGGAGAATATTCTATCTGCTTGCTCGATCCGCACCTGTACGAGAGCATAAAGGAGAGCGGTGGATTCAGACCGTTGTCCGAAGTGCTTGAATCTGTCCCCGAATCAGCGATCGACGAGTACGGAATAAAGCTTTCCGAGACCGAATTCGGCAAATTCTTTACAAGCGCGGCAGAGCTTCCCGACGATACCGTGCTTTGCCTTCGCCGCGAGTCGACAATGTCATTTCTTAACCGCGACAGGGCAGAGGAACAGTACGCAAATTACGTAAAAACATTTTGTGAGATAGTAAATTTTAAGATCCCCGAATAAAAAACATAAGGCGAAAAGGAGAAGATCATGGAACAGTATAAGGGATTCAGAAAGATCCACGACATAAACGTGGGCGAAAACAACCCGAGAAACAGCGAGGGTGACTTTATCCGCTTGAAGGACGGACGTATAATGTTCGTCTACAGCCGTTACACCGGTAAGACCTGGGATGACGGTGCTGCGTGCGACCTTGCGGCGATCTATTCGTCCGACAACGGAGAGACCTGGACAAGTGAGCCTCGCATAATCATTCGCGCGGCTGAGTACGGTGAAAAGAACGTTATGTCGGTAACGCTTATGAGAATGCAGGACGGCGAGATAGGTATGTTCTACGAACTCAAGAGAAATGTTGAAGGAAGTTCTATCGTTTATCTTGCACGTTCGCGTGACGAGGGTGAGACCTTCTATTCCAGAGAGCCGATCATCGGCGTTAAACGCTACGGATATCCCGTGCTCAACAACTGCCGTGTGCTCAGATGCGAGTCCGGCAGACTTATCGTTCCCGTGGCTTACCACATGCTGCTGAAGGTCGATGAGACTATGGCGCTTCCCGACGGTGCTACCGATTGGGGCGGAACAGAGTATGAGAGCGATCCCGTAAGCCGTATCTACTGCTACTATTCGGACGATGACGGAAAGACATGGCGTGAGTCCGAAAACTCGCTCGGTATCAATATAAACGGACTTCGACGTAACCGTCACACGCTTCAGGAGCCCGGTGTTATCGAGATAAAGCCCGGCGTTATATATCTTTACTGCCGTTCTTATTCGGGCTTCCAGTATGAGAGCTTTTCTGTTGACAACGGCGTGACCTGGACCGAGATACAGATGTCGCAGTTTACATCTCCTCCCTCTCCCTTGAAGATAACAAAAAATCCGACAAAGGAAGAGTTCTATGCCGTGTGGAATCCCGTACCGATATATAACGGACGCTTCGGCGGTAAGGCAAAGGCCGATTACGGATGGGGCAGAACGCCTCTCGTTATTGCAAAGAGCACCGATTGCCTCCATTTCGGAACGCCCGAGATAATCGAGCATGACGAGACCGAGGAACACGGATATTGCTATCCCGCGCTCTTCTTCTGTGATGATGATACGATGCTCATATCCTACTGCAGCGGCGGTAAGGAAGAGGGCGCTTGCCTTTGCAAAACGACTATCGGAAAGTTGACTGTTTGACTTTGATTTTATGAAACGGCGCCTCGGCGCCGTTTCGGTGATTTTTGAGGTGAGATAATGCTTATTGCGCTTATAATTATTGCGTTATTACTTCTTGTTCTAATAGGGGCGACGGTATATTTCTTTGTTTTTGCGCTCGTACGCAGAAAAGATGCCGTTGATTTTACATCGTCGGATGCTTGGGCGCCCTTTTCAGACAAGATAAAAGAAGGCAGGGCTTGGATAGAGAATGCCGAGCACGAAAAGGTCGAGATAAAGAGCTACGACGGACTCACGCTTCGCGGACGCTTTATTTTCAATGGAGATTCAAAGAAAACGATAATTCTTTTTCACGGGTATCATTCGCGCGGTGTAAATGATTTCGGATGCGTTGCGGACTTTTATTTCGGTCTCGGCTACAATATGCTTTTGATCGACCAGCGCGCGCACGGCGAGAGCGAGGGAAGATTTATCACCTTCGGCGTAAAAGAAAGATATGACTGCCGCTCGTGGATAGAATACGTAAACTCCCGCATAGGTGATGACGGAGACGTATTTATCGACGGCATCTCGATGGGCGGTGTGACCGTGCTTATGGCATGCGGTCTTGAACTGCCCTCCAACGTGCGAGGTGTTATTGCCGACTGTCCATTTACCTCTCCCTATGATATATTCTGCCACATTCTTGCCAGAAATTATCATCTCCCGCCCTTTCCGCTTATATACACGACCGACCTTATGTCGCGCCTTGTTGCGGGATTTGCCTTTAAGGAAGCTTCAACTGTCGAGGCAATGGAGAACAACAAGCTTCCGATAATCTTCGTTCACGGAGAGGCCGATGATTTTGTTCCGACCTATATGTCGAAAAAGACTTATGAAGCTTGCACGTCCGAAAAATACATAATGACGGTACCGGGCGCCGATCACGGGATGAGCTATCTTATGGATATGGAAAATGCTCAAGCAAAGCTCAAGGAGTTTTTGTCAAAATACTCAACTGTATGAAGAAGGTCATCTCGCTTTTTGCGAGATGACTTTTTGTGTAAGATATGCAATATTTATTCTTGATTTTGGTGTTTTATTGCAATTATTAAAGTGGTATAATGTAGATGATATATAAAACCTTGGAGGTTATTATGAAGCTTAAGGATTTTTTTGTTGATAATTTGAGAGTAAAGCAGTTTTCCACCAGAGCCGAGATGGGAGCAGATGCGGCGCGCGATGCCGAGCCGATCATAGCCGACATCATAAGTAAAAAGGGCGTGGCAAATATCATCTTTGCGGCGGCGCCCTCGCAAAATGAAACGCTCGGAGCGCTTCTGGAGAGTGATAAGATCGACTGGAGCTGTGTTAACGCATTCCACATGGACGAATACATAGGGCTTGAAAAGGGGGACTCGCATACCTTTGGAACCTATCTTGACGAGCATATCTTTTCAAAAGTACCTTTTAAGAGCGTGAATTACGTGCGCGGATATGCACCCGATACCGAAAAGGAGTGCGAAAGATACGCGGCACTCTTAAAAGAGAATCCGATAGACGTGGTCTTTTTGGGAATAGGCGAGAACGGACATATCGCATTCAATGACCCATGGGTAGCGGATTTTAATGATGAAAAGGTTATAAAGGCGGTCGAGCTTGATAATAAGTGCAGATGCCAACAGGTGAACGACGGATGCTTCCCGACACTTGACGACGTACCTACACACGCCCTCACACTTACAATTCCCACGCTTTTTGCGGCTACACATCTGTTTTGCTCGGTGCCTGCAGCAACAAAGGCGGAGGCGGTAAAGAACACACTTTACGCAGAGATAAATGAGGATTGCCCCGCAAGTGTTATGAGACGTCATAATTCTGCGGTGCTCTATCTTGACGCAGACAGCGGAAAATTTGTAAAATAAGGAGTGACCGAAGTGGTTACACGCATAAAAAACGGCAGAGTGTTACATAAAGGGAAGTTTGAATCCTTGGATCTCTATTTTTCCCCCGACGGAATATGCTCTGTAGGCACAAAAATACCGTACGGGCGTGAGATAGACGCGGACGGCGCTTACGTATGCCCGGGATTTGTTGATATCCACTGCCACGGAGGCGGCGGTGCCGATTTTTCGGATGCGGATGAGGAGGCAGTAAAAAATGCGGCGCTGACGCATCTTCGTCACGGCACAACGACACTGTTCCCGACAGTAACTTCGCTTGATATCCCATCGCTTGAACGTGCGATCAGGGCGGTGGGAAACGCGCGCAGTGCTTCGCCCTCGCTTGCCGGTATTCATCTTGAGGGACCCTACTTTTCTCCCGCGCAAAGCGGAGCGCAAAAGGGGGATATCTTGAAAACACCGCGCCCCGAGGAGTATGAAAGAATTCTTGAAAATTATAAGATCGCACGCTGGGATTATGCCCCCGAGCTTGACTCTGACGGCAGATTCCTTCGCGCGCTTACAGGTCACGGAGTCATTGCTGCCGCGGCGCATACAGATGCTACTTGTGTCGAGATGGAGAAGGCGGCAAAAGAGGGGTGTTGGCTGATAACCCATCTTTATTCCTGCACATCAACTATAAAAAGGGAAAAGGGATTCAGGGTAGCGGGTGTTACGGAGGCGGCGTATCTTCTTGATGATGTGTCGGTCGAGCTTATCGCAGACGGATGCCATTTGCCGTATGAGCTGCTTCGGCTCGCTTACAAGCTTAAGGGAGCCGACAGAATAGCGCTCGTTACCGATGCTATGAGAGTGGCAGGGACGGCTTATGAGGGGGAATCGAATATCGGCGACGTTAAGTGCATCATTGAGGACGGCGTTGCAAAGCTTCCGGACAGAAGCGCTTTTGCGGGCAGTATTGCGACCGCAGACCGTCTTGTACGCACCGCAGTACGTGCAGAGATACCGCTTGAGGATGCTGTAAAGATGATGAGCGAGACACCCGCCCGCATAATGGGACTTGAGCGAAAGGGAAAGCTTGAGGCAGGGTATGACGCCGATATCGTTATTTTTGATGCTGATATAAATATAAAACAAGTAATTCTGGCAGGTGAGACGGTATGGTTTTGACCGATAAAAAAAGATATCTTGATTTTTTTGTAAAGGAGCTTAAGGAGAATCTGCTCTATTTCTGGATGCCGAGATGCATTGACAAGGAAAACGGCGGCTATCTTAACTGCTTTACAAACGACGGAAGTAAACTCGTTTCGACAGATAAATATACCTGGTCGCAGGGGCGTTTCCTTTGGATATTCTCGCATCTTGCGGCGACCGATTCCGATATTTTCTCGAGGGCGGAGAGGGAAGAGTTTTTGGCGTATGCAAAAAACGGACGTGATTTTCTTTTAGAGCATGCCCTGGTAGCTCCCGATGATTACCGTTGCGTATTTCTCATGAATGCAGACGGCACGCCGAAGGGAATGGACGGACATGAGGGCTATGATCTGAGCATTTCGGCAGATTGCTTCGTCGTTATGGGTTTTGCCGCTTATGCCGCGCTTACAGGGGATGCCGAGGCAAAGGAATTTGCAAGAGCGCTCGGCGAGTCGGTATGGGAGAGATACATGTCGGGCAACTTCCGCTCACTCCCGTATCCCGTGTCACCGAGATACATTTCTCATGCGCGTCCGATGATACTTACAAATAAAGTCGGAGGCCAAGCGGT
>JAZNZQ010000205.1:0-2938 GCA_045595035.1 Eubacteriales bacterium
CTTGACAAAATATAGAAAATAAGGTATCATATAAATATTCAGAATTGTCATACAATATATGCCTTTTTGGTTGACATTGAAAAAAAATTATGGTACAATTGTATGACAAAAAGCGAAAAGAGGTCCGCAAAATGAAGCAAAATAAAGATATAGCCCAAACCATCGCTGAAAAGATCCGCGAAATGCTCTTTTCGGTAAAAATACAAATGGGCACAAGCTTCCAAGCGAGACCGCGCTTGCAAGCGAACTATGTTAATTTAAAAAGGAGAAGAGAAGATGAAGAAGATACTTGCGCCGATTTTGGCTACAATGGTGTTGCTTGCTTCCTGCGGTAAACCTGCCGGGGATGCAGACACGACGGCTTCTCCGGATACGACAAAAACTCCGGAAACCACCGTGGCGCCTGAGGTCGAAAAGAGACCTGACGCTATTTTGGACATAGAAAAAGTCTTCAACGACATAAACTGTACTGCGGCATCCGACAGTGTAAAGGTGCAGGATGTCGAAACAAAGTACATAAAAAAGACGGTTGACGGAAAGACCTACATTTCCATAGAAGAGCCGAGAATGGTCCTCTCCGGATTCCCCTTCCAAGACACGAATTTTATAAAATATTACAGACTTGAGGCGGCTCTTTTTAATCAGTATCCCGTATCGCCCACAGGTGGGGATAGCGTTCAAAAGCTTGCACATCATTCCAGCGGAGGACGCATCAGATTCAAGACCGATGCGACCGAGATAACTATCGAGGTTACTACAAAAAATGCATCAAGAATGCAGCATATGACCTGGGTGGGCTCTATGGGATGCGACGTATATGTCGGCTCGGGTACGAACAGAATATATGTTGACAGTGTTCAGCCCTACAGCGATACATCAAGAAGTGATTACACGCGCACTATAACACTTCCTGCCGGAATGAAGGAGGTCACTATAAACCTTCCTCTTTATGCCGGTATACAGAGCATGAATGTCGGATTTGCGACCGGCTCACAGATCGGCTCTCCCGATCCTTATACAATAGAAAAACCCATCGTATTCTACGGACATTCGATGACACAGGGCTGCAGTGCTTCGCGTCCCGGTATGTCCTATCCGCAGATAGTTACAAGAGCTCTTGACGCAAATCTTGTAAATATGGGCTTCTCGGGCTCGGCTAAGGGCGAGCAGATAGTAATCGACTCGATCGCAAAGATAGATATGTCTGCGTTCGTTATGGACTATGACTATAATGCAACGGTCGATATCCTTCGTTCAACACACTACAATGTTTATAAGACAGTAAGAGATGCTCATCCCGATATCCCTATAATAATGGTATCCGCCGCAAACAGAGGCTATAAGCGCTCTATGGACGAGGTCAATACCAGAATCGGTATAATTATGGATACATACAACAAGGCAAAGGCGGCGGGCGATGATAATGTATACTTCCTTAACGGAAGTGATATCGTTCCGGACGGTTTCCGCGGAGATATGTTCATAGACAATACACATATGAATGATTTCGGTATGTATCTTATGGCAAATTCCCTTTACCCCGTACTCAAGGAAACTCTCGCAAAATAAGCTTCCATAATAAATAAAACTCAAAAGGAGAAAGAAAATGAAAAAACTCAGCATTCTTATGGCACTCATCTTTATTCTCTCGTCCTTCGGCACGTTCGGCGTAAGCGCGGCAGACGTCGACGTGTGGGACGGAACAGCTGATATGACCTGGTACAATCCCCAGGCTACAGAGTTCTATATTACTACCCCCGAACAGCTCGCGGGCATGGCTGAGATCGCTTCCATGGGCGTAAACTTCTACGGCCAGACGATCTATCTTTGTGTTGACATCACTCTCAACACAGGCAGTGCCTTCGAATGGGTAACGAACCGTGCGGACGAGACAAAGTACGCGTCCGAATTTACAGGCGGCACAGCTCCCAAGAATTCCTGGAAGCCCATCGGTAACGCAAATTGCCCGTTTGCCGGAACATTTGACGGACAGGGACATACTGTTTCGGGCATTTACATCTTCGGTAAGAATACAAGTGATACCCATGTAGGTCTCTTCGGTGCGGCACAGGGTACAGACGTGAACGCGGTGATAAAGAACGTTTCTGTTATCAACTCCTACATCAACGCATACGCCAACATCGGTGGTATTCTCGGATATGCGGATGCATTCGTAACTCTTGAAGGATGCTACAGCGAGGCGATACTCGATTCCACAGCTTTTACAGAAAACTATGAGGGCTCGAATCACGGTGCGGCAAATGTCTATATCGGCGGTATCGTTGGCGGTATTGCAAAGGCTCCCTTTGAAACAACGATCAATAACTGTGCATATAAGGGTACTATCGATTGCTACACAGGTAACAATATCGGCGGTATCGTAGGCGGGCATGGCTCGGGCGAGCAGTCGGACTGCGTCTTCACGATCTCAAACTGCTCGTTTATCGGAAATATCATAGCTGACCAGCGTCTCGGCGGTATTATCGGACGCTATGCAGCAGGTGGACTTAATATCGAAAATTGCTATGTTTACGCAAAGATCCAGTACCTTCGCTCCGGTAACTACGGCGGCGCTATCGGCGGTCTTCGCGGCGGTGCGGGCACAACTGCAATGATCACAAATTTCTACTATGACGGTGAGTTCTACGGCAAGGACGGCGAGGCTGTCGGTGCACGTCTCGGCGCATTTGAAGAGGGCAGCGGCGATGCTCCTTACGGCGTTCTCCTTGACGGCTCGACATTCTATACTCCTCTTGATGATAAGTCGACAGAGCCCTGCCTTAACGACAAGAAGGTTCACGAGTCTGAGGGCGTGCTTGTTCCCGACGGCAATACGATCGATCCTTTCGTAGCAGCTCTTGACACCACCCTTTGGGGAACAAAGGACGGCGCCCCCTTCCTTAAGACCCTTACATACGAGGCAGGTACGGTTCCCGCA
>JAZNZQ010000206.1:0-3019 GCA_045595035.1 Eubacteriales bacterium
CACAAAGCCGTGAAGAGGGCTTTGCCGCGACGAATAATATTCTTTGCATCTGTCTGTCGATGTCTGCCGTAGTGATGCTTTTCGGGCTTGTGTTCACAAAGCTTTATCTCGGCACATCGCTTTCGGGAGTATCGCCCGAGCTGGCGGATACGCTCGTGCTGTACACACGTATCCTTTTGCCCGGTATCCTTATAATAGTTGCGACCTATCTTTTTCTGTCGCTTTTGCAGTCGCTCGAGCATTATTATCTGCAGGGAAGCTTATCGTTGCCCGCAAATATCGCGCTCATAATATATCTTGTCGTATTCGGCGATAAGTTTGGAATGACCGGGCTTGTTGCCGCGATAAGTCTTGCTTGGCTCTTGCAGCTCGGTATGACCTTACCTCCTCTTATAAAGGAAAAATACCGCTTTAGGTTTAAGCTGGACCTTCGCGCCGATTATATCGCAGATTTTGCAAAGACCGCGCTTGTTACGATATTTAATACTTCTGTATTTCTTATTTGCTATCTTTCCGACACATCGGCTGCAAAAATGCTCGGAGAGGGAAATGCCTCTGCGTTTTACTATGCGGACAAGCTCTTCTCTCCGCTTACATCTACGCTAATCTACAATATAAACACAATAATATTCCCGAAATTCAATCTCGAATATAACAGAGCAACCTCGCTTGAGTATAAGAATTACGTTAAGAATATCGTAGAAAAAACGGTCATGGTAATGCTGCCGATGTCTGTCGTATTTTCGGCGGTGACCGAGCAGATAATAAACGTTGTATTCGGCGGCGGAAGCTTTGATGAAACATCGGTCGTTCTTACTGCGGGCGTGCTTTGCGCATATGCGCTCGGTATGGCGGGCTTCGGCGTGCTCGACCTTCTTAATAAGGCGTTTTATACGATGGGTAAGGCGGCGTCTCCGCTTATCGTCAATGTTGTGATAGTTCTTATAAATCTCGGACTCAATTTCATTTTCGCAAGATTCGGAAACGGCTTCTTCATAGCCCTCTCGACCGCGTTTTCGCTTACACTCGGCGCCGCTCTTATGATGGTCATATTCTTTAAGGGTACCGACATCAGATCGAGCGTTATAAAGATAGTAAAGAGCCTGGTCGCGACCTCGCTTTGTGCCGCGGCGCTATTCTTACTAAAGCCCTACTTCTTGAACATAACCGATGCGACACTTATTCAGATAGGCAAATCTGTGCTCTTCGGTATTTTCGGTGTGGTCCTGTATTTTGCTTTGCTTGCCGTTATGCGTGAGCGGGAGATACTCGGATTCTTTTTCTCGAAGCTTAAGCGCGGGGAGGAAAAGAAATGATCGGGTCTGTGAAAACTAACAGAATACTCGCCCTTATCCTTGTGATCTCATTTATTTGCACAGCCATACTTATCGGTGTGCGTATAGGTGAGGAGAGCGAAAACAAAAAGGTATCTATGATAATGACCTACCGCGACGTGTTCAAATTTGCCGATACCGCGGGAATAGATGTTAAAGAAGCGCTTGAAAAATTCGCTTCGGTTGGTATTACGGGCATCGTTATAGAGAATTATTGGTATTTCTTCCCCGAAAAATATATAGAAAACGTAAAGGCGGCAGGGATGGAGCCGATACTTAAGACCGTGCGTGATATTACGGTCGAAGAGTACGATGCGCTTGTGAAAAAGTATGATATCAAATATCCGCTATATTTTTCGTACAGATATCTCGGCGGTGACGCTGACAGGTATCTTAATGAAAATGGGATAACACTTGCTCTTGTTGAGAATAAGGATCAGACAGGTCACGAATATATTCGCCATTTTGATTCGGAGCGCTCCGAGGTTAAGATGGTGAGAGTGTTTGAGCTTATCAAATCTTTTGCTTCGCGCTATGCGGTGCTCGGATATGAAGGTGCAGAGGAGATAGAGAACGTTCTTTACCGCGCGGTAAGCGACAGAAACATTCGTATACTTTGGATAACCCCCTTCTACGACAGCAGGACGGGCGAGATGATAACAGATATAGAGGAATACAGAGGCGTGTTTGAAAATCTCGCAGAGCGTATGAAGCCGCACGGACAGACGCTTGGACGTGAGTTTAGCTCGGTCTCTGAGTATACACCGCCGCATATTCTTGTGCTCGGTTGCTTCTTTGGAATATGTGCTTTGTCGGTTATATTGCTTGGAACGCTCTTCTCGCTTTCGTCAAAGCTTCGTTTGATATTTACGCTTATACTCGTCGGGCTTTCGTCGCTCGCTTATATCCTTATGAGGGGATCGTCACTTAAGGTGATGGCTTTTGTGATCGTTTCGGTCATGCCATGCCTTGCTGTGTATTTTCTGCTTTTTGTCGCTAAAAAACTTATAAAAAACAGACCTTCCTTCGGAAAGTGCTTGCTTTATTCATTAGGTGCGTTTGCCGTCACTCTTTTTATCTTGCTTTCGGGCGGAAGCTTTGTCGGAGCTATCCTTGGCGAGAGCAGATATATGCTTGAGTTTGAGATGTTCCGCGGAGTCAAATTAAGTCAGGCGATACCGCTTGTATATACCGTGGTGCTCTTGGCAAAAGAGTTCGTATACAAAAAAGGGAAGAGCGTGAGAGTGCTTGTGACCGAGCTTGGACAGAATGCAAGCAGAAGCAAAAAGCTCATTATGCTTTTGGGGATCCTTGCTATTCTCGGTGCCGTAGCACTGTTTATTATCAGAACTGGCAACACTATTCTTCAGGCGGGCGCGTTTGAGCAGAGATTCAGGATATTCTTTGAGGTTACCTGTGTTGCAAGACCGAGAACAAAGGAATTTCTTATCGCGTGGCCTGCGCTTATCGTGGCAATGTTCTTGTTCTCTAAAAACCGAAAAATACTCGGTTCTGTGGCGCTTTTCGCGGCATCGATCGGATGTGCCTCGGTTTGTAACACGTTTTGCCATATAAGAGCGTATTACCTTCTTTCGGTGATCCGTACTCTTTACGGTGCGGTATTCGGGATTGCGCTTGGGGTGGTTGCCGTTGCAGTCGTATACATATTTTTACTTGCGGTCGAT
>JAZNZQ010000207.1:0-2050 GCA_045595035.1 Eubacteriales bacterium
TTGGCTCACAGAACGACATGGCTACGATC
Organism: Eubacteriales bacterium; assembly: GCA_045595035.1. GTDB lineage: Bacteria > Bacillota > Clostridia > Oscillospirales > CAG-272 > CAYZHW01. Next base: position 30 of record JAZNZQ010000207.1, read on the forward strand.
CGACTTGACCGACTTTATCTCGACTGTTATGTCCTTTCCCGCGACTGTCTCACGTGCGCGGCCAAAGGAGGTCATACTTTTAACCATAGATTGATAAAACCTCTTTAAATAAAAATACTTTACATATAATTATATCCCTTTTTTTACCTTTTGTCAACTTTAAATAGAAATTTGTAGAGGAAAAAGCGAAATACTATTGCAATTTGTGTGAGTTTTGTGATATATTATATTGACAAAACAAAAAAGGATGAAGAATTATGCCTATTAAAATACCGGAAAAGCTGCCGGCAACGCAGATACTTGAAAAAGAACGCATCTTCGTAATGGACGAGATACGCGCACAAAAGCAGGACATCCGTCCGCTTAAGATCGCCGTTCTCAACCTTATGCCGACAAAGATAGCAACAGAAACTCAGCTTATACGTTTGCTTTCAAACACTCCCCTTCAGGTCGACCTTACTCTCCTTCAGACCGCGACATATCAGGCGACGCACACCTCGGAGGAGCACATGGCGTCCTTCTATAAAAAGTTCGAGGACGTAAGACACGAAAAGTTTGACGGACTTATAATAACAGGTGCGCCTGTTGAAAATATGGATTTTGCAGAGGTCGATTATTGGGAAGAGCTTTGCGACATTATGGAATGGTCGAAAAAGCACGTCTACTCCACGCTCCACATCTGTTGGGCGGCGCAGGCGGGACTCTATTTCCACCACGGAATAAAGAAGTACTCGACCGATAAGAAGATATTCGGTATCTTCGAGCATAAGAGAATGAATATGCACCACCCGCTCCTTCGCGGATTTGACGATACTTTCCTCGCTCCTCATTCGCGTCATACCGAGATAAAGGAAGAGGATATCATTGCCGCAGGCGGTCTCGAGGTGCTTGCAAAGAGCGACAAGGCGGGAGTTTACATAGTTGCGGGCAGTGATGCTCGCCGCTTCTACGTTACGGGTCACTCCGAATATGACCACGACACGCTTTCAAAGGAATATTTCCGCGACCTTGACAAGGGGCTTGATATAGATATTCCGTACAATTATTTTCCCGATGACGACCCGACAAAGACTCCCAAGAACGTTTGGAGAAGCCATGCAAATCTGCTCTTCTCGAACTGGCTTAACTATTTCGTTTACCAGAGAACACCTTACGACATAAACGAGATAGATTGATAAAAATGTGAAAAAATAACACGTTTGGTGTAAAAGTTGTAAATTTTGTTGTGTATGCGATTTTATTTATTGACTTTTTGGCTAAATCGTGTTAGAATTAAATGCACACAAAAATAAAAAGGAGAAAAAACCATGAAAGCATTTAAGAAAACATTAGCTCTCTTTCTTGCCGTTTTGATGCTTGTCAGTACGTTCGTTTCTTGCGGCAAACCCGCTGACGACAGCACAGACACAACAAAGGCGCCCGATCAGGGTAATACCGATCAGCCCAGCACAGGCATTGAGAGCGAAAAGATCCTTCCCAATCTTCCCTCCGAGACATTCGGCGGATACGAGTACAGAATCCGTGTAGTAGGAACAGCTTCGTCTTCTGTTTGGATAACACTCGGTATTGATGCGGAAGAAAGAAACGGTGACCCCATCAACGACAGAACTATCGAGAGAAACAACTATCTCGAGGAGCTCTACGATATCGAGATCTCTCAGATCGAGGGTAGCGGAGTTAACGGTGCGGTTACAAACGCTGTTCTTAACCAGACAGACGATTTCGATATCGCTCTTACATCGATGACAGCGCTCGGCACACTTGCTCCCAGATACGTATATGACATGAAGCAGCTTGAGTTCATCGACCTTGAGAAGCCCTGGTATGACCAGAACTTCAACAAGGAGGTCTCCATCGGAGGCAGACTTTACGCTGTAACAGGTGACCTTCCGATCAACGACGATAACGGTACATGGTGTATCCTCTTCAACAAGAAGCTTGCTGAAGACCACGAAATGCCCAACATGTACCAGCTCGCAGCATCGGGCGACTGGACACTTGATAAGCTCTATGAGCTTGCA
>JAZNZQ010000208.1:0-2102 GCA_045595035.1 Eubacteriales bacterium
CTTTTGAAGCATCGGAAAAAACGATGGATGCAAGTGCCTTTCTGTTAAGCGTTCCGTCTTTGGAAATGATGTTGCAACCGAATTCGTGCTCAAGTTCAAGAAGACAATCGGACGGCGGCGATATTACTTCGCGATAAACTGCATCCGTATCGATACTCGGTATGTTATGATATTCAAAAAACGATGAGACCATTCCTTTGCCTGCGCCGCTCGGTCCCGTAAGTCCGATGATCTTCATTACACCACCCCGAAAAAACAAAAATGTACAAAATACCACCTTATATTATATAATATAAATTATAATTTTACAAGTAATATTTCAAAACTTTACGCTTTTTGAGAAGAAAAACGATCTTGTTCACAATGCGTTCACAATTATAAGGTAAAATGATAAAGTATAGTTTAGCTTCCAAATGAAGCGGAAAGAGAGCACGCAAGTGGCAAAAGAACAGAATACATGTTGTAAAATGACCTCTATCGGCGGCCAAGCATTGATAGAAGGCATTATGATGCGAGGACCGAAGAAGTCGGCAATGGCAGTAAGAGATCCCGACGGAAATATTGTTCTCGAAGAGTTTGAGACTCCCGCGCCGAAAAGAGCAAGATTCTTTAAACTTCCGTTTGTTCGCGGTATCTTTAATTTTATTGATTCTATGAAACTCGGATACAAATGTCTTATGAGAAGTGCCGAGATATCGGGGCTTGAGGAAATTAAGGAAGAGGTAAACGAGGGAAAGGAAAAGAAGGGCAAAAAGGGCGTTTCGGGAGAATTTATTATGAACGCCGTTATGGTAGTCAGCGCGATCCTCGGCGTACTTCTTGCAGTCGGACTATTTATATATCTTCCTACGCAGATATTCTCTTGGCTCACGATCCCCTTTCCTGCATTAAATACTAACGTATGGCGCGGCATATTTGAGGGAGGTCTTCGTCTTATCATCTTTGTTGCGTATATGCTTTTGATGCTTTTGATGAAGGATATCCGCAGAACCTTCATGTATCACGGAGCAGAGCATAAGACTATCTTCTGCTATGAGCAGGGACTTGAACTTACCGTTGAGAATGTAAGAAAGCAAAAGCGTTTTCACCCCAGATGCGGAACTTCGTTTATGATCCTTATGATAATCGTCGGAATTATTATCGGTATATTCATTGACATCTCAAATCCCTTTTTGCGTACGCTTGTAAAACTTCTCCTTTTGCCTCTTGTTATGGGCATCGGATATGAGCTTATAAAGCTTGCGGGCAGAAAAAACAACATCTTCACACGTATTATTTCAAAACCGGGTGTGTGGATGCAGCATATCACAACGATCGAACCCGATGATTCGATGATAGAGTGTGCAATTGCCGCAATGAAGGCGGTCATTCCCGACGACGACAGCGATAAATGGTAAAAAGCAGGTCACTTCATTTTGAAGTGACCTGCTTTTTTATATTCTTTTTCTTTTTCTTAGAACTTCGATAATTACGACCGACGTGATACTGATGAGCGATATACAGGCCCCGACCGCAAATCCCGGAGGAGAATATCTGAACTCAAGCTCGTGCTTGCCTGCACTAAGCTCTGCAGCACAGAGAAAGTCTGCAACTGTGATGAACCCGGTCTTCTTACCGTCCACGTACAGGCGCCAACCGCCGTCATAAGGAATTGAGGTATAAAGCAATCCGTCTTTTTCTGCAGTTACGGTCGCGCTTATTCGTGTAGGCGTTGCATGTGATATCTTGGCAGCGCCCGAAAGAAGCGAATTATATCCGTTAGCAAAAGTCTCTTCGTCAAAACGGTAGAATTCGATGCCGTACAGAGCGTAGGAATATTCGGCAGTCACGGATATTTTCAGTTCTGTTCCGGCTGGATAGTTTCCGAGGAAGAAGACCTTGTGAAAGGACGTTGAAAGATCTTTGACAGGACGGCCGTTTACGTAAAGCTTTATCGTGCCTGCGCGAAAAGCCGATGTAATATAATAGTCTCCATCTGCTTCAGCTGTTGCGGCGAAGGTGCATACCACGGGTTTGCTTGCATCGGTTCTGTGATAATACTTATTTCCGTCGGAGGCAAGTCCTACCGATGCATTAACGGTATTTGCGATATGGGGTTGCTT
>JAZNZQ010000209.1:0-2808 GCA_045595035.1 Eubacteriales bacterium
ACGGTGTGCAAGGGGAGCATAGACGTGCATGGTCTCCAAGGCTATGGTCCTCTGCTTGGATTCCTCGTGGGAGGAGAGAGTTCTCATATTGTGAAGTCTGTCACAAAGCTTAATGAAAATGACCCTTATATCGCGGTTCATCGCAAGAAGCATCTTACGAATATTTTCGATGTGAGCCTCTTCCTTGTCAGCAACCTGCACCTGAATTATCTTGGTAAGACCGTCAACGAGCATTGCGACCTCTTCGCCAAACATCTTAGCAAGAGTCTCAAGGTTGGTTTTGTCGGCGCAGTCCTCGACCGTATCGTGAAGCAGCGCCGCGCAAATCGAATCCGTATCGAGTCCAAGCTCAGCGACAATAACCGCGACCGCTACGGGGTGGCTGATATAAGGCTCGCCGCTAAGGCGGAATTGCCCCTCGTGAAGCGAAGCGGAGTATTCAAACGCCTGCTTGATTTTAACGAGATTATAATTCTTTTCGTTTTTTTCGATTAGATCTAAAAGTGGTTGTAATTCTTTATACATAATATTTCCGTTCGAAGGCTTATTTTTTCAACTGATTCCTCAGCCTTCTTAAGATCGAAGATTTTTCAAGATTTGTCTTTTGCGAATATCTGAAGGTGAATTTATAGACCTCATCCTCGATCTCGTCAATTCCTATGACGTTGAGCTCCTTAAGCACCATTACAATTATTTTGAGCTTAATATATCCGATATTCGCGTTTTCCGTCCCCTGAGAGAGCTTTATACACAGATCTCTGTGGGAGAACACCGTGTTTCCTGCTCGACAGGCAGATACCACGTACTTATATACCGCAACGAAATCATCGCGAGAGGGCAAAACGTCCTCTTCCCTTGTGAAGCTTGCTCCGTTCCAGATCTCATCGAAGCGCTCTCTTGCGGTGATTCCGCTATCTGTGCCGTTATTTGAGAGTCTGACGTCCTTTATGATAAGCTGAGCGGTGCGCTTGCCAAGCCATTCGTTAATGTCGAGATTGAACAGCACGTCGATCTTGTCGCCATTATAAATGCCAAGTGATTCGGGAGAGTTAGAAAAGAACATTCCCGTTACAGTCATATGACCGTTTGAAAGCACAAGACGCGTATGCTTGCCCTCACTTACGGGTGAAATTTCGTTTACCCAAAGATCGCGCATAACGAAGGTCGGAATGGGATTGCCGGATCCATACGGCTCAAGCTTCTGAAGCTGCTGAGCAAGCGTTATATTTGCGTCCGTGAAATCTATGACGCAATCCGCCTCAAGCGTCGGGATCATATCCGCGTCGGAAAGATTGTTCCTTGCGTATTCATTGATCATATCACGGAATGCTTGAAGCTCTCTTCTTGTAACAGAAAGACCTGCGGCAAGCTCGTGACCGCCGAATTTTACAAGATGCTCGGAGCAATAACAGAGTGCATCAACAAGATTAAGTCCCTTTACGCTTCTTCCCGATCCCTTTCCAACGTCATCGGGCGAGGGTGTATCGGTATCATTTCCTTCAAAGGAAATCAGAATGGACGGCTTTGAATATTTCTCGGTAATTCTCGAAGAAACTATTCCGATGACTCCGTGATGCCAATTGTCGGCATCGAGAACGATGACGGGCGTATTTTCAAGATCCATCGCATCGATCTTTTCATACGCCTCTTTCATAATAGTGTTCTCTTCATTCTGACGCTCTCTGTTAGCCTGGCAAAGCTCCTCCGCGATCCTTTTTGCCTCTTCGGCATTTTCCGAAAGGAAGAGCTCGACAGCGATCTCAGCACTCTTGATACGTCCTGCCGCGTTAATACGGGGGGCTATCGTAAATCCAATGTAGCCTGAGGTTATTTTTGCGCGCTTCTTATAACGCTCGCTGCGCACTCCGTCCTTTGACGATGAGGCGTCCATAAGCGCGATAAGACCGGGACGAGTTGTGTTTTCGATCATTTTTAATCCGTAGCTGACTATGATCCTGTTTTCGTCCTTAATGGGCATTACGTCCGCAACGGTGCCTATAGCGACAAGATCGGCAAAGTCGCTGAAGATCTTGAGCGCGGCAGCACCTCTTGTCTTGCCGCAGTAGCGCTCCTCGTAGGCGGATATGACCTTGAATACGACTCCGACACCGGCAAGCTCCTTAAAGGGATATTCGCAATCGTGCCTATGCGGGTTGATAACAGCTACCGCCCTAGGAATATCGAGGTGGCATTCGTGGTGATCCGTCACAACTGTATCAATACCGAGACCCTTGGCATACTCGACCTCTTCGTTTGCGGTAATGCCTGTATCAACCGTTATTATAAGCTTTGTTCCTCTTTCGCTTATCTGATCGATAGCCGAGTTGGAAACTCCGTATCCCTCGCCTGCTCTGTTAGGGATATAGTAATTAATTATTGCGCCCTTTGACTTAAGGTAAAGATAGAGGGTGCAAACAGACGTTACACCGTCTACATCGTAATCTCCGTAGACGGTAATGGTTTCGCGGTTTCGAATAGCAGAATTAATTCTTTCAATTCCCTTGTCAATGTCCTTCATCAAAAAAGGATTGCAAAGCATTTCGCTTTCCATAGACATAAAAGATCTGACTGAGCGTTCATCGGTGTAGCCGCGGTTGTATAAAAGCTTAGCAACGATCGGATGAATGTTTAATTTATCCGATATTCGCGCTATAGCGGCTTCTGCGGATCTTGAGGAATCGTCTTTAATTATCCACTTCTTCTCCTTTGCAATAGTATTATTCATTATGTAAACCATCAGTCGGGATATTATCCCGCCTTCCATTTTATTTTCAACCTTAGCGGCGGTCTGGATTTCACCCGCCGAAT
>JAZNZQ010000210.1:0-5331 GCA_045595035.1 Eubacteriales bacterium
GGTCCGAGCACTATGTCGGATTTTCCCGAATCATAATCGAATGCCGCTATATATTTTTTAAGTCGCACCAGATCCTTGCCGTCAACCGCACCGTCGCCTGTCGCGTCAGCACCTGCACCGATTTCAACCGTAGATGTGCCGGTGTCATAATCGTATACAGCCAAATAATTTTTAAGACGTATCAGATCCCTGCCGTCAACTATACCGTCACCGTTTGCATCACCGTATACGATAGCAGAAAACGCAAATATGAGCGTATATGTCCCCTTTGCGGTATCACGTCCGGCATCATGATCCCATCCGGAGCCCTTAGATATTATGCTCCAATCCGCCTCTGTTCCGCCGTATGTGATCGTTTCAAGAGAAACACAGCCACCAAAACCCGCAAATCCGATACGGTCTACCGTTGTCGGGATCACTATATTTTTTACTTGAGCAGCCCCCGAGAATGCGGCATCGGCGATCGTTGTTACAGTATCGGGAACACTGTAATTCTCGCTTTGTTTTCCTGCGGGGAAACAAAGCAACACTGTTTTTGCTTTGTTAAAAAGGATTCCGTTTACACTCCGGTAATTTTCGTTTTTTCCGTCAACCGATATCTCGCTAAGTGAGCCGCAACTATTGAATGCCTGATAGCTTATGAAGCTCACGCTTTGCGGGATCACAAGTTTTTCAAGCGAAGCGCAACCTGCGAAAGCCGCACTTCCTATATCGGCAAGCCCCTCGGGCAGAGCTATGTTTTTAAGCGAACTGCATCCTTGAAAAGCCGATGTCATAATTTGAGAAAGTCCTACAGGCAAAGATACGTCACAAAGTTCACTGCATCCTGTAAAAGCAGACCCTCCTATAGAAGTTACTCCTTCTTCAATAGTAACAGATTTAATAATACTTTTTCGTTCATTCCATGGAGCAGGCGACACTGCAAGCCAATTCCACATATCTCCTGTGCCGGATATCACAAGCTTTCCGTCATCATAAAGCACCCAAGTGAGATCGTCGCCGCACTGCCCTGTCGCGATCATTTCCCGCATTAAAACAAATCTATGCTTGTGTTCATTTGCGTAAGTCTGCGCGCTTGAGTTTGCATATCCGTATATTTCAAAATCCTCGGAAGCGTTGAAAAACACATTTTCACCAAAAGACAACTCCCTGTTATATACAGTTGCTCTTTCGATGTTCGGACAAAAGCCAAAAGCTTTGTCTCCGACATGATCCATACTCTTGCTGAACACAACAAATGCCAAAGAGTCACAATACGAAAACGCTTCCGTACCGATACTTGTAACAGAATTTGCCGACAGCACCTCTATGTTTAAGCACTTTGAAAATGCGTAGTTCCCTATTGTGAGAACGCTGTCGGGAATTATAATATCAAAAAGAGCATCGACATCATAAAAGGCGTAATTACCAATAGCTGTAACACCGTCCGGAACTGTATACTCGTTTTGTTTTTTTTCGGTCGGATATGCTATCAACGTAGTCTTGTTCTTATCAAAAAGAACTCCGGAATCGCTTGTATAGTTCGGGTTGTTTCCATCAACTTTAATTTCTTTAAGCTCGGCACAATATGCAAACGCGCCCTCTCCTATAGATGTAACGTTTTGAGGAATAAAGACTTCGGTCAAAGTGTCACATCTCCAAAACGCTCTTTCTCCAATACTTTGAAGACCGAGCGGAAATTCCACCTTTTCGAGATTTTTCTGTTGAGCAAAAGCATAATCGCCAATGTGAGTAACACTGTCTGCAAAAGAGACCTCCCAAATGTTATCCCAATTCGAAAATGCACCGTAGCCGATCCCTGTTATTCCCTCTTCAATAACAACAAAACGTACGTCATAGTTCCATGCCCATGTCGGGAATCTGTTTATTTCGCCGTTACCGTAGACGGTCATAACATCTTCCGAAGTATCAATAGTAAAATCAACATTATCTCCGCATATGCCGCTATACGTTGCCCCGCTCGCAGAAATACATGCAACAGAGATAAGAATGAGAAGGGTCGCCGCAAAGATCAACAGTTTCTTTTTCATCGCACAGATCCGCTCCTTTTTTTATATACAGTTACATTATAACACTATAGACAATCATTGTCAACAGACGCAAAAAAAGGCAGGTAAAAACCTGCCTTTTATAATGACATATATCAAACTCCGGAGTATGCCGAAAAACCGCCGTCAACAGGTACGACTACACCTGTAACGAAGCCCGCTTCGGTAGGATCGGTTATCCAACGGAGTGTGCCGAGAAGCTCATCTGCCTCACCGAATCTGCCCATGGGGGTCGCGGCAAGGATCTTCTTTGTACGTGCTGTAGGATTGCCCTCTGCATCAAAAAGAAGTGCTCTGTTCTGATGTGTCACAAAAAATCCGGGAGCGATAGCATTCACACGGATATTCTGAGGTGCGAAATGGACCGCAAGCCACTGTGTGAAGTTAGACACAGCTGCCTTAGCAGCGCTGTACGCGGGAATCTTTGTAAGGGGAGTAAAAGCATTCATCGGGGAGATGTTAAGTATCGAGCATCCTTCCCCTCCTATCATATCGGCAGCAAACACCTGTGTGGGTATGAGCGTTCCCATGATATTGAGGTCGAACACGAACCCAAAGCCCGCCTTATCGAGATTGAAGAAGGTGAGAATGTCGTCACGCTCAATGTCGCCCTCCTCATAAGTTTCGTGGGCCGTCGTGCACTTGGGGTTGTTTCCTCCGGCGCCGTTGATGAGTATCTGGCACTTTCCAAGCTCTGCGAGTACGCTCTGATGTACTGCCTCAAGAGATTCCTTGTCAAGAACGTTCGCCTTGTATGCCTTTGCCACTCCGCCGTCTTCTACGATAGCAGCAGCAACCTTCTTTGCCGCTTCCTCGTTGAGGTCAAGAACGGCGACCTTATATCCTTTCTTTGCCATAGCACATGCGAAGGATGCACAAAGCACTCCGCCGCCGCCTGTTACAACACATACCTTTGTCATTTTATATGTCCTTTCGGAATTTTATTTTAAAACAATTATACAACAGATATTTTTACAAGTAAATTGCTAAAAACGCCTCAGAACATTGTATATCTTGCAATATTACAGCTTAGAAGCAACCATTTTGTCCATCGCATCCTTATAAAGCGAGAACTTCTCTTCCACACCCGCGCGAGAGCTGTCGGAAAGCAGATAGTATACCTTGACCTTTGGCTCCGTGCCCGAAGGACGGACTATTATAACGTCGCCGTTCTCAAGCTTATAAAGAAGCACGTCGGATTTCGGAAGTCCGGTGGGCTCGCTCTTACCGCTTGCAAGCTCAATTATCGTCTCGGCAAGATAATCTCCCGCATATGCGACTGCCTTACCGCAGATATCCTTCGGCGGCTCTGCTCTGAAGCTGTTCATAAGCGCCGCCATCTTCTCCTTTCCGTCAAGTCCGGGGAATTCAAGCTCGGATACGCCTTCCTTGAAGTATCCGTACTTGGCGTAAAGTGCCTCGAGTGCATCGTAGAGGGTCATATTCTTTTCTTTGTAGTATGCAGTCATCTCGCATATCATCATAGTACCGAGCACGGCATCCTTGTCACGCGCATAGGTACCCTTCAGGCATCCGTAGCTTTCCTCAAAGCCGAAGATAAAGCTTCCGTGTCCGAGCTTTTCATGATTCTTTATGACCTCACCGATATATTTAAATCCGGTAAGAACGTTATATAGCTTTACACCGTGATCTTTGCATATCTTTGTAGCAAGCTCGGTCGTAACTATCGTCTTTACGGCAAGCGGCTCGGGTGGCATGGTTCCCGTTTCCTCATAGGAAGTAATTATATAATCGAGAAGCAGTGCGCCCATCTGGTTTCCCGTAATATTGACAAACGAGCCGTCGGAGGTACGTGTCATAGCGCCAACGCGGTCGGCATCGGGGTCTGTTGCAATAATGAGGTCGCTTCCAACCTTTTCTGCAAGCTCGATACCGAGAGTGAAGGTCTCCTTGTACTCGGGGTTGGGCTTTTTGACTGTCGGGAAGTTTCCGTCAAGCTTCATCTGCTCCTCGACGGTATAGATGTGCTTATATCCAATGCGTGAAAGTATCTCGGGCACAAGCTTGTGTCCGGCACCGTGAAGAGGAGTATAAACTATCTTAAGCTCGTCTGCGACCTTTGCCGCGGCGTCTGTCTTTATCTGCTGAGCAAGGACTGCCGAGAGATATGCCTCGTCTGTCTCTGCTCCGATCACCTTGATGATGCCTTCCTTTACTGCGGCATCAAAATCTGCCTCGAGCACGTCGGAGAGAATGTCAATCTTGTCCATTTCGGAGGATACTATTGCCGCATGCTCGGGCGGAAGCTGTGCACCGTCCTCCCAATATGCCTTGTATCCGTTATATTCCTTGGGATTGTGAGATGCGGTTATATTTATGCCCGCAACACACCCGTAATGTCTTAAGGCAAATGAAAGCTCGGGCGTAGGACGCGGACCGTCGAAGATATACGACACGATGCCGTTTGCCGCAAGCACGGATGCCGCCTTCTTGGAAAACTCGACCGAATTGTTGCGGCTGTCACAAGCAATAGCAACGCCGTCACGCTCTCTTTTTTCCTTTTTGATAAGGTTGGCAAGTCCCTGTGTAGTGTGAGCGACCGTGTAGACGTTCATTGCGTTTGTGCCTACCTTCATGATGCCGCGAAGTCCCGCAGTACCGAAATTGAGGTAAGCGGCAAATCTCGACTTTATCTCGGGATCATTTCCCGCAAGCGCACGAAGCTCTGCCTTGTCGGCGTCTGATATCTTATCGGAGTTCAAAAACTTATCATATAGTTCGGTGTAGGTCATTTCAATTCTCCTTTTTCATTTCTTTAAGTGCACACGCAAGCTGATCGGGACAGGACGTAGACTTAAATCCGCATACCGTTCCCTCAAGGCGCGATATCACGTCATCCGCCTTCATGCCGCGAACAAGCTTGGATATTCCCTGTGTGTTTCCGTGGCAGCCGCCGGTAAATCTTACCTCTTCGATAGTATCGCCGTCAAGAACGATGTCTATCTGTCTTGAACAGGTGCCTTTCGTAGTATAAGATATATGCCTTTTCATGTTGATCTATCTCCTTTTACTTTATTTTTGTGTAAAGTCCCACCGGTGAAAGGTTGGGTGTTTTCATGTAAAGATATATGAGAAACGAATACAGATCGGCATCTGTGACGTCGAGCACAATGTAGTATTCAAACTCATTTTCGCTATAGGTACGCGGAGCGCTGTCCACTTTATATACCGATATATCAAAAAGCTTCGCCACGGCAAATATTTCACCGATATCTACTCCGACGTCGCTTCCGATACAAAATTCAAAATATCTCCTCTCATC
>JAZNZQ010000211.1:0-4919 GCA_045595035.1 Eubacteriales bacterium
GTGAAGAGTGAAGAGTGAAGGAAAAAACCGCCCTCGGGCGGTTTTCTTTTATTTTTCTTCGGGAAGGGATTCGGGAGATTCTTCTTCCTTCTTCGCCTTTTTTGCGAGCGTCTTTACGCACACAAGCGATGCAACGTCAAGTGCGAAAAGGACAAGAAGCGATACTCCGGTGAATATCCAGAGAGAGTCAAGCGCCGCCTCACCGAAGGGATTTGCGAAAACGACGAGCGCGCACACGACCGATAACAGTGCGCTTATTCCGTACAGATACCACAAGCGGCTGCCAACTCTTATCGAGTCGACCGACACCTGCACCTTGCAAAATCCGATGGCAAGTGTTATTACGCCGTATATGACCGTGAGTATCGGAAGTGTTTCGATAAACCAGGTCGATCTGAAAACGCAGAATGCACCCGAGAGCAGGAGCATAAGCCCTATCATAAGAAGCTGTCCCGATGCCGCCACAAGTGCGCTCTCCTTGAAATACTTTACCGAGGAATAAAGCCCCGCCGCCATAAGCGCGATGCCGCATATCACGATGACCGCCGCCGTAAACGCATTTGCATCGACAAGAAGCAGTACGCCGATAAGTATCTCCAAAAGACAAACGAAAATAATGTTGATGTTCTGCTTTACTATACCTTTCATAATGACCTCCTGTTTGTTCTATCTTTATTATAATCTATCCCTGTTGATTTATCAAGATTTTTGTTATATTTTCGTCATTTTTGCTCTTTTCTATTGACTTTTTCGGCGATTTGAAATAAAATACCATTAAGAGAATACATTTGAAACATAATTCTAAAGGAGCTTGTTATGAAAAGAATTGCCCTGTCACTTTTAGCACTCATTCTCGCTCTCTCGATGCTACTTCCCGTAGCTGCTGCCGATGAGGTGGAATACGGATTCGTGGCAAATGAGACCGACAAATACCTGATGTCCTCCTCCTACTCGCTTCCTCACACCATCGAGGCGGTGATCGAGCTGCCGAAGGATATCGAGGAGCGCCCCGGTGTTATTTTCGGTAACTACAACATAAGCGGAGCCGCTTGCTTTAATTTTGAGATAGTAAAGGGTGGCAAGGTCAGATTCTACACGACCTACGACGGTACGACGACCGATATCAGCTTTTCGGAGTCCGACGTACGCACAGGCAAGCCCGTACATATAGCGGTGACCTACGACGATGCAAAGGGCACACTATCGCTCTATATTGACGGCTCTTTCGTACAGAGCGTGAAGAAGGAGCTTCCCTTTGGCGTTGCTCTCGGCCCTGCATACCGTCTCGGCGGCGACTACCGTCAGAGCAACACACAGTATTTCAAGGGCAAGATATACTCGCTCGCCATCTTTGACGATACAAGAAGCCCCGCCGAGATCAAGATGGATATGGTCGAGGTAAAGGGTGATACCGAGGGACTTATCGCCGCTTGGGATATGACGGCTCTTCCCGTGGGCGAGCTTCCCGGAAAGATCGAAGATATCGGACCCAAGAGACGCAACTTCAACTATCAGAAGGAGCCGGGCTGGACTACCGACGGCGGATACACCGGCCCGTACGATTTCGCGTTTGCCGTTATCGGTGACACGCAGAAGGTAACACGTTATTACCCCAAAAAGCTCCCGATAATTTACCAGTGGATCGTCGACAATGCCGTGGCAAAGAAGTTCAAATTCTGCATTGGACTTGGCGATATGACCGATACCAACAAGGATTGGGAGTGGGAGGCAGTCAAGAATGCGGTGACACTCATGGACGGCATCGTTCCCTACTCGGTCGTGCGCGGTAACCACGACGGAAAGGATAATTTCAAAAACGCCTTTCCGATATACGAGTACAGAGGTGATGTCACCGGCACCATGGAGGGTAACCTTCTCAACTCCTACCGCAAGCTTGAGATAAACGGAACAAAGTTCCTTGTTTTGTGCCTCGACCTCGCATATACCGAATTGCAGATCAAATGGGCGAATGAGATCTGCGAAGCTAACCCCGACTACAACGTTATTATCGTAACTCACATCTACCTCGGTGACAATGGTACACCGGCAGGCATTGATGCAGTAAAGTACGGCGCAAAGATCCAGCCCTGGGACGTTACCGACATGCTCATCACAAAGCATAGAAATATAGTTATGGTCATCTCCGGTCACGTACCGGTAGACGATATCGTCGTTTCGGCTATAAAGGGTCAAAATGGCAACACCATAAGACAGGTGCTCGTTGACCCGCAGGAGCTTGATCTTGACAGCCCGACAGGTCTTGTTGCCAACTTCTACTTCTCGCAGAACGGCAAGAAGGTCAATATCGATTACTATTCGACAATAAAGAACAAGTACCGCGAGGGCGGTTACCACTCGTTCTTCCTCGATCTTGTGCCCGGCTCCTATATTGAGGTAACTAAGGCACCTGCCGATACCACCTCGGCTCCCGATACAACGGCGGCTCCCGAAACAACGGCTCCCGCAGAGGGCGGATGCGGCGGTTTCGTCGGCGGCTCTGCCGTGATCCTTGTATCCATCCTCGGCTCTGCTTGGGTCTCCAAGAGAAGATAAGATAAGATAATAAAAAATAATAGCGGGGAGAACCATTTTTGACAAAATAGGTTCTTCCCGCACCCCTTTCCAAAAAATCTTTTAAAACATTTTATACGAAAAATAAGCGGTTCGTACAGACGTTATATCTGTACGAACCGCTCGTTATTTCACTCTATCTCAAATCTTGCTCCGTCGCGGATTATCTCTATTTTTATATCATTTACATATTCATCGTCTTCGTAATGCTTAAATTCTCGTAGAATTTCTATCATCTTTTCTGCGGCATTTCCAAATTTCCTCTCAATGACTTCAATTCCGATTATTTCAATATAAACGTCACGCCCTACCATATCCGTCACACAATCCCAGAACGCGGACCAATTGCAACCGTAATAGTCCGGCCAATCAAGTGCATTACGGATAATTATATGCATCTGCAAATAGTTATCTACATCTGTAAAATCTATAGTATATTTTTCTTTATAACCGTACATACATTCTCCTTATTTTACTATTTCAAAAAATGTTTGGTAATGGTCATAAGTCACAAATATCAATCCATCGTTTGAATATACGGTACCAAATTCTCCCCGTATCACTTGGAAGTTTGTTATCTCTTCTCCCATTGTATCAAATTCATAATAACCGTTTTTGTTATGTAAATAAAATGATTTAAAAATTTTTGAAGAGGGGGTACGGGGGCGGTTGATTTATAGAGAATTTTGGCGTTCTGCGGTGTTTAGCTTTCAAGCAGAAGGCGCGTAGAGGCAGGTATATGATACACATCGTTTTCGCGATATGCCTCTACTAAAAAGCATCCTCCCCGCCCTATCATTCCTCATTTATATTTATCTCATCAAAGGTATAGCCGAGAGCAAGCAGTGAGCGGATGGCTTTGGCGCGCGCGACTCTTTCTGTGGGAAGCGTGCCCCATTTTTTCATTATAACGATGGCGCACTGTCTCGCATAATCGACGTCGTTTTCATCGATAACACGCTCTGCCATCTCGCGTCTGACACCCTTTTTTATCATTTCGGCATAGATACGCATCCTTCCGTATCCCTTCTTCAGTGCCGAATCGAACACGCGGTGCGCGATCTTCTCCTCGTCAACGAACCCGACCGTGCGAAGGTATGCGACCGCCTTCTCGGATACGCCGCGCGAGAATCCGTGATGTGCGAGCTTCTGCATAAGCTTTTTCTCGGTGTTATCGCCGTAGAGCAGGATACCCATGCCCTTTTTTATCGCGCGGTGAAGCTCCTCTGCCTCCTCGATCATCGAATAGGTCTCGAGCGATATCTCACCCTTGGGTCCGCCAAGCTCGGTGTACTGCTTTATCGAGACGATGAACTCCTTTTCTTCTCTTTCGTAGCCGTTTGTGAGCGAAACGTAGAGCTTCAGCTCGCCGTCCCCCTGATGCTCGGCTCTGTACAGATTTATTTTAACGTCCATCAATCCTCGCTGATCTTGAGAACGCGGATGTCAAGCTCCTCGTCCTCATCCTCGTCATCGTCACCGAATTCGGGCTCGAGGTTGTCGAGCTTGTCTGCAAGCTTTCTCACCTGCTCCTCGATCTCGGCGAGCAGCGCGGGATCGTCCTCGATGAGCGCCCTCACGTTGTCCTTGCCCTGACCGATACGCTCTCCGTTGTAGGAGAACCACGATCCGCTCTTGTGTATGACGTCAAGCTCGACTCCGAGATCCACGATCTCACCCGACTTGGATATTCCCTTGCCGTAGAGAATGTCGAATTCTGCCACCTTGAAGGGGGGAGCGACCTTGTTTTTTACTACCTTTACCTTAACGCGGCTTCCGTAGACCTCGCTGCCCTTCTTTAAGTTCTCGGTCTTTCTTACGTCAAGACGTACCGACGAGTAGAACTTGAGCGCGCGGCCGCCCGTAGTTGTTTCGGGGTTGCCGTACATAACGCCTATCTTCTCACGAAGCTGGTTGATGAAAATAACGATACAGCGGCTCTTTGCCACAACGCCCGAGAGTTTGCGGAGCGCCTGCGACATAAGACGCGCCTGAATACCGACGGCGGATGCGCCCATCTCGCCCTCTATCTCCTGCTGAGGCACGAGCGCCGCAACAGAGTCGATAACAACGATGTCGATAGCACCCGAGCGGACGAGCGCCTCTGTTATCTCAAGCGCCTGCTCACCGCTGTCGGGCTGGGAAACGAGAAGGTTATCGATGTCAACGCCGAGCGCCTTTGCGTATACGGGATCGAGCGCGTGCTCAGCATCGATAAATGCCGCCTCTCCGCCCGTTTTCTGCATCTCAGCAACGCAATGGAGCGCGACTGTGGTTTTACCCGAGGATTCGGGACCGTATATCTCGACTATTCTTCCGCGGGGAAGTCCGCCGATACCGAGCGCGAG
>JAZNZQ010000212.1:0-6269 GCA_045595035.1 Eubacteriales bacterium
TATGCACGGCAAGGAATTCTACAGCGGTGACGGAATCGTTGCAGGAAGTGTCGAGGCAACTATAAAAAATGTGTGAGAGCTTGCCCAATACGGTATGGCAGAGACCGACCGCGAGATCATACGGATAATGCTCAAGAAATAAAGGAAGATAATTATGCCACTTCAAATAGTTCGAAACGATATAACCAAAATGAAGGTCGATGCCATAGTCAACGCCGCAAATAAAACTCTGCTCGGCGGGGGCGGTGTCGACGGAGCGATCCACAAAGCCGCAGGACTAAAGCTACTTGCCGAATGTGTGAAGCTCGGCGGATGTAAAACAGGCAAAGCAAAGATAACAAAGGGATATGATCTTCCCGCAAAATACGTGATCCACACCGTAGGTCCGATATACAGGGACGGAAAGCACGGTGAGAAGGAGCTGCTTGAATCCTGCTATCTGGAATCGTTGGCACTTGCCAAGGAGTACGGATGCGAAAGCGTCGCCTTCCCGCTTATCTCCTCGGGTGTATACGGATATCCCAAGGACAGAGCGCTGAAGGTCGCGGTCGATACGATAGGCGAGTTTTTGCTCGGAAACGAAATGACGGTCTATATTGTCATCTTTGATCGCGCGGCGTACAAAATAGGAGAGAAGCTCTTTTCCGAGATCGCCGAATACATAGACGACAACTATGCCGACGAGCATACCGACTATCCTCGCGAGATGGTTCGTATGCTTGCTCCAAGGACACTTTGTTCCGAATGCTCCGCTCCCTCTGCAAAAGACGAGCTTGACGAGAGAATAAAATTACTAGACGAAAGTTTCTCGGAAATGCTGCTCCGCAAAATAGACGAGAGCGGTATGAGTGATGCCGAGTGCTATAAGAAGGCAAACATCGACCGCAAACTCTTTTCAAAGATACGAAGCGACGTACACTACAAGCCGTCAAAGCCGACAGTGATAGCTTTTGCAATAGCACTCGAGCTATCACTTGACGAGACCGAGGATCTATTAAAGAAAGCCGGATTTGCCCTCTCACACTCAAACAAATTCGATATAATCATCGAATACTTTATAAAAGAAGGCAACTATAATATTTTCGAAATAAACAACGCACTCTTCGCATTTGACCAAAATCTGCTCGGAGCGTAAAGCATGAAGAAATACAAGGTAGAAAAAAGAAAGATACCGTCTATCGGGCGGGATATAAAGATACTCATTTTCCGCCCGACAAAAAATAAGAAATCTCGGTCGGATACCCCCGGGATCCTCTGGATTCACGGCGGCGGATACGCTACCGGAATGGCGGAAATGGCGTATTTTTCAAGGCCGCTCGCGCTTGTTAAAAAGCACGGTGCCGTCCTTGTCTGCGTCGATTACCGCCTCTCTACCGAAGCCCCCTACCCCGCAGCGCTTGAGGATTGCCACTCGGCACTCTGTTGGATGTGCGACAATGCCGCAGAGCTTGGCATCAACGACAGTAAAATAATGGTCGGAGGCGAGAGCGCGGGCGGCGGACTTACAGCGGCGCTTTGCATGTACGCACGCGATAAAAAAAGCGTAAATATCGCTTTTCAGATGCCGCTTTATCCGATGCTTGATGACCGCGATACCGACTCCTCACGCGACAATTATGCACATATCTGGAACACAAAACGGAACCACGCCGCCTGGAAGATGTATCTTCATGGAACTAACGATATCCCGCCATACGCGGCACCCGCACGTCAGACCGACTACCGTGACCTCCCGCCCGCATACACCTTTGTCGGAGATATAGAGCCGTTTTACTGTGAAACGCTGACCTACGTTGAAAATCTGCGATCTGCCGGGATCTCAGCAAGCGTGGACGTATATCCGAATTGGTTTCACGCGTACGATATGTTTTTTCCATTCAAAAGGATCGTAAAAGAAGCGGTCCGAAAATTTGAGGAGCAATACCTCTTTGCGGCAGAGCATTATATCGCACCGCAAAATAAAGAATAAAAAATGTCGCTTCACATGCGACCATACCTCTCTTTTGTTGATGTAAAATAAACACATCAAATGAAAGAGAGGTTTTTAATATGAACAATTTAACAGAGCTTGTATTCATCATCGACAAAAGCGGGTCTATGTACGGACTCGAGCCCGACACGGTGGGCGGCTTCAACTCAATGATCGAAAAGCAGAAAAGCAAAGAGGGCGAGTGCTACGTCTCTACCGTCCTCTTCAACGACAAAAGCACAGTTCTGCACGACAGAGTAAAGCTCAAGGACGTACCAAAAATGACCGAGCGCGAATATTCTGTCGGGGGAAGCACCGCACTGCTTGATGCGATAGGAGGAGCTGTCAAGCACATCGGCAATATCCATAAATACGCGCGCCCCGAGGATGTCCCCGCGCACACGATGTTCGTAATCACGACCGACGGAATGGAAAACTCAAGCCATATTTACGGTGCAGAAGATATAAAAGAGATGATCGAGCGCCAAAAGAAAAAATACGGCTGGGAATTCATTTTCATCGGTGCAAATATCGATGCGATCCACACCGCTTCTCACATCGGCATCGAAGCCGACCGTGCGGTAAACTATCACGCAGATAAAAAAGGCACCGCACTCAACTATGAAGCAATGGGCGAAGCCATCTGCGCAGTGCGTGAATGCCGTACCCTCTCTGCGGATTGGAAAGCCGACGTCGAAAGGGATTTTAAAATAAGAAAGAAATAAAAAAACAAATATCAACAAAAAACTATAACAGATTTAATTACAAAAGTAAACATCGTCAGTATAAATCTCCCCTATTTGCAAATACTAACAAAGCCACTTAAAAACAAAGGAGATTTATATAAATGAAAGCAACAGGAATCGTTAGAAGAATAGACGACCTCGGACGTGTGGTTATCCCCAAAGAAATAAGAAGAACCATGCGTATCCGCGAGGGGGACCCGCTTGAGATATACACCGACCGAGAGGGCGAGGTCATCTTCAAGAAATACTCCCCCATAGGTGAGCTTGCGGGCTTTGCCTCGCAATACGCAGAGACTCTGCACAAGACCTGCGGAATGGCGGTCATTATCAGCGACCGTGATGCGGTCATCGCCTGCTCGGGCGTATCCAAGAAGGAATACGGCGACAAGAAGCTCTCGAGCGAGCTCGAAGAGATAATCGAAGGGCGTCTGCTCTATAATTACAAAAACGGCGACGTCAGAGTGCCGATAACCGACAACGAATCGAGCAGCTGCTACGTTAGCTGTGCCATGCCCATCATAAGCGAGGGTGACGTTATCGGATGCGTTGCATCGGTCGCATGCCCGGGAGCGGAAGCGCACGCGGAGCTTGCGGGAGATATTGAATCCAAGCTTATCCAGACCGCGGCAAGCTTCCTCGGCAAACAGCTCGAAAACTAACCAAAAGAGACGCAACGTGTTGCGTCTCTTCTTTATTTTTTATACAATACACATCGTGCATATATTCCTGTCAACTATAAGTAGAATCCTTACACCTTGACTTTATCGGTTTTTGTATGATACAATAAAAACGTACCGAAAACGGCAGATTCTGCAGGTGTGCCGCAAGTAAGTGCCATCGATATTTTATGAAAGGAGGCGAACAATATGTTTTTATCCACAGGCGCCGTATTGCTCGCCGAAAACACGCTGACTGCGTAATGCGCGAGTGATAGTAAGAAGAGATTCTTACCATGCAGATCCTGTGTGCGGCCAAAAATTCACAGGAGGTCACTACCCATGGAAACACCGTTCGGTCGCAACGTCAGACGGTTGCGAACAGAAAGGAACATGACGCAGCGTGAGCTTGCATATCACCTTTGTGTTACCGTGCAAGCAGTCTCAAAATGGGAGCGTGGCCGTGCCTACCCTGATTTCACGCTGTTATTACCCATCGCCCGCTTATTTAATGTCACCCTCGATGAACTGTTCGGACGCGAGGATATCGGCGAATGAGTAAAAAGAGAAAGCATTTACGGTATTTTCCAATACCGTAAATGCTTTTTTGATCCTTGAATAAAATATTCTTATGATGTCAAAAATAAAGCTACATCAAAAAAGGAGCTTTATTTATGCGTTACGTTTTGAATTTTTCGGTATCGGTACTTATCCTCACACTTATTTTATCGGTCATTCCGATAAACGGCGAGGAAGGAATATACGACGGGGTGATACGCCTGCATGTGCTCGCAAACTCGGACACAGCAGAGGACCAAGCGCTCAAGCTCAAGGTGCGCGATGCGATAATAGAGTACGCCGCACGCAAGCTTGAGGGGTGTAAAACAAAAGAGGAAGCCGAAGCGGTCTTCGCGGCTTCACTTTCCGAGATAGAAGCAATTTCACGCGACGTCATAGCCGATGAGGGCTACTCTTATTCGGTCACCGCCATGCTCGGCGAAGAAAAATATCCCACACGCGACTACGGTGACATTTCCCTTCCCGCAGGCAATTATATATCGCTTCGGGTAAAGATCGAATCGGGGAAGGGACAGAATTGGTGGTGCGTGCTTTTCCCGCCCCTTTGCACCTCGCTTGCAATGGGCGAAAAAGAGGCATCGGAGGAGCTTTGCATTGAGGCGGGACTCACACCCGCGCAATATCGGCTCATAACTGACACCGACAACGTCAGATACAAGCTCAAGTTCAAATTTCTTGAGGTGTTCTCGGAATTATTCACCAAAAACTAAAGACCGCCTTCGCTTATGCGAAGGCGGTTTTCTTTTACGATTATTTTATCTCGGTTCCGCCCCATTCGACCACTGTAAAACCCTCGCGTGCGGGAGCATCAAGCTTCTGCGGAAGAAGCTCAACGTATACCTCGCTTGCCTGCCAGGTCATAAACACACGGATAAGCGTATCGGGCGCAGGTGAAATATCAAGCGCCGCCGCATCGGTGTATGCCTTCTCTTGGAACGAGATGATATTATACGGATTATTCTGCATCATCGGAAGCCAAAACACGATAAACTCGTTTGCCTCACGGCGCGACAGCCCCAATTTTTCCGTAGCCGCCTCAAGAAATGCCGCCGTGTCCTCTCCCTTTATGCAAAAGCCGCGGCTAAGATCAAAGTCGGCATCTATCTCGCCTTCCCAATAGAGGTAGTTGTACATCCGGCCGTTTTTGTCGGTAAGCGTTCCGTCGGGAGATGCTGTGACATTCCATCCGTCACCGTACAAGGGGTATGTGCAGGTCAATTTTCCATCAAGCCCAAGCTTTACGGCAATCTCTGTCTCACTTTCAGGATAGAAATAAATTACCGGCTTATATGCAACGCCCGGCTCCGGCTCCCAGTCGCTTGCCTCTATACCTGTAAAGTCACACTCAACACGGTTCGACTTGCTATCATAATAGGTGTTTTTATAGGTGCATACGACCTGATCGCCCACACACCAATCCTCGGAGAGCGTTCCGTTGAGCTTGATGGTGTACGGCATCGGTATGACCGTCCTTGCAAAGAAGCAGTTTGAGTATATCTCTGTTATTACTATATCGGAAAATATCCTTGTGTCGTACTTTTCAGCACTCGTTTTGTCGAGCCATTCTTCGGTATATTCGGTGTAGCGGAGAATATCGTTCTTCTCTTCGATTGCAAAAAGCTCGTCAAGCGTCTTTCCCGCATCGGCACCGAAATACACCTTTGTCGCCTTGTATACATCGTCGCCGTACAACCTGTTCCAGCAAACGACCTTATATGTGAGCGCACGAAACTCCCGTGTTCCGCCGTCATTGAGCGTCCCCGTGGGTATCGGCACAAACAAAACTGCCAACAGAATGGCAAGAGAAACTATCGGTATAATTATCTTCTTTTTCATAAAAACCTCCTATATTTGAGCTTTCATATATATAGACAGATCTTATACCCAAAAAGTTGCAGTTTTATTTCACAAAAAATACGATCATTGCACAAATAAAGATAAATACCGCAGTTCCGATGCTGAAATAAGAGAGCTTGCGGCTGTTGTTCCATTGCATATACGCTTGACAAAGCATCGTTACTCCCATCAAAGGCATACAGACGTTTATCGCTTGCTCCCAAACATCAAAGATCTGCAACACCGCCAATACGACGACGGAAGCACTCGCTGTAACAGATATCACCGCAACCATTTTATGTAATTTTGTTTTCATTCTACTTATCTTTAGTCCAAAACAACAGACTTTTTCTTGCCCTTTTTGTTTCTCGGATACTCTCTGATGCGAATAACAAAATCAAGATTTATCGCTTCGACAGTTCCGTTCTTTTCCACAAGGATAGCGCTGTCACTAACCTCCTTGATAACCCCCTCAAACTGATG
>JAZNZQ010000213.1:0-12560 GCA_045595035.1 Eubacteriales bacterium
ATAATTTAATTGCGCTGAAGGACAAACATATAATAAAGGTCATTTGCGGTGTAAGAAGATGCGGTAAATCCACGCTGTTCGAGTTATACATCGATCACATAAAAAAGCTCGGTGTAGATGGATCGCAGATCATTTCTATCAACCTCGAAGACCTCGAATATGCGGATCTGTTGAACTACAGAGAGTTGTACAAATTTATTTCCTCCAGACTTGTTCCGGACAAAATGAATTATATTTTTATTGATGAGATCCAAAAATGTGCGGGGTTTGAAAAAGCGATCGACAGTCTCTTTATAAGCAAAAACTGTGATATTTATATCACCGGCTCGAATGCTTATTTGCTGTCGGGAGAGCTTGCGACCCTTCTTTCGGGAAGATATATTAAAATTGATATGCTTCCCTTTTCATTCAAAGAATATTTTGAAGCAAAAAAAGAAAGCGGCAAAAACAAAAAGGAAATATTCGACGATTATTTGCGCTTCGGTTCATTTCCGTACGTCGCATATCTTGAGGATAACGAAAAGGTAATAACTCAATATATTGAAGGAATATATAATACGATACTTTTAAAAGATGTTTCAACAAGAGAAAAGATAAACGACGTGACCCTGCTTGAAAACATTCTTAAGACTCTCGCCTCAAGTATAGGAAGCCCTATATCTACGAAAAAAATAAGTGACACTATCATATCCTCCGGAAGAAAGATATCCTCCAACACGGTAGAATCTTACCTTCGGGCGCTGAGTGACAGCTACATCATTTATGAAGCAACACGGTATGACATTAAGGGAAGGCAGTTTTTAAAAACGCTCGGGAAGTATTATTTGGTAGACACGGGTATAAGAAATCACATCATTACCCAATCGGCAAAGGATCTGGGGCATATTCTTGAAAACGTGGTCTATCTTGAATTGCTGAGGAGAAAAAACCGCGTAAACATCGGCAAGATGTCAGAAAAAGAGGTTGATTTTGTTACTGTCGATCAAAACGAGGTAGAATACTATCAGGTCTGTGCAAGCGTGCTTGACGAAACGACGCTTGAACGCGAGTTGGCTCCACTGTACGAAATAAAAGATAACTACCCGAAAACTCTTTTAACGCTTGATGACATCGGCAATGGCTCGAATTACGACGGCATAAAGCAAATAAATATCATAGATTGGCTATTGAGCTGAAACCACAATTTAAGGAAGAAAACCGCCATCGGGCGGTTTTCTTCCTTCACTATTCACTAAAAAACCACCCCGAGGGGTGGTTTTTTCTCAGTCGTTTCTTGTTACCTTGTCGGAATCGATAACGCTTCCGCAGGTGATCGGTCCGTTTCTGTGTATCTCTCGTGCGCGGTCCTCAAATTCAAGTATCTCGGGCGTGGGAAGAACGAGCTCGGCTCTTCCGAAGAATCTGTCCGAGAACTCCGCCGTGCGGCGCGCCTGGATCTCGATAAGCTCAGCCGACGTCTCGCCCATAGCGTACGCTCTCATAGCTACACCCTCGCCCGCGCATATGCGCTGAAGCTTGGGGAAATACTCAGAAAGAAGGAACTGCGCGTAGGTGACGAGTCGGTGCGAACCGTATGCGCGGTACTGTCTCTCATACTCGACGCCCGTACTTTCAACGGCAACGCTGTATCCGTCCTTGACCGCCTCAAGCACGCCGTCGGCGCTTCTCTTTTTTGCAAAGCATACCGTGAAGTAGTTTCCGAAGGTAACGCTGCGGCTGGGATTGTGAACGTCGGACGAGCCGACAACGTTTATCTTGTATCCCTCGGCACGAAGATCAGCCCAGAATGCGACCGAACGGTTGTTGTCGGGCTGGGGCATAGCACCGATAAGCTCGTATGCATCAAAGAGTCCGCTCTTAAGAATGTATCCCGCAAGCGTCGAGCAAACGTTGTGGATGCCCGAGCGTCCCGATGCCCAGAAGGGGTGCGGGAAGATGGCAAGTCCGCCCGCGTCGTGGATGCGCTCAGAGGACCACATTGCCATCGCGTATCTGTCTCGAAGCGATTCGGGTATCTCCTTCGGCACTCTTTCCATGCACTCTGCAAGCTCTTTGTTGTATCTCTCTCTGTCGTGAACGTATATGTCCGCAACGCTCTCGCGGCCGCCCGCGTGTACGATGTGGAGCATTCCGCCGGGAGCGTGTACTTCCTCGCCTCTGATGTGTACAAGTCCGAGCTTCACGCCCTCATAGACCTCGTTGACCTCGGCACCGGGATAGTATCTGTTATGGTCGGTCGAAACGTAAAAATCGTATCCCTGCTCGCGGTAGTGCGATGCCATAGCGGCTCCGTCGCGCTTTCCGTCCGAGCGGTAGGTGTGCGAGTGAAGGTCGCCCTTCATGGGAGTCAGCTCATACAGGTCGGGGTATACCGAGAAAAGAAAAAGATCGGCAAGCAGCTTGCCGTCCTTTGCAAGCTTGATGCAGTGTGTCTGCTCGCCCTCAAAAGCATAGTCAAATTTAAGCACGCCGCCCGAAGCTTTGACCGTAAGCTTCTTGTGCGTTGTGGGAACGTAGTAGTTTATCTCGTCGGCATCGCGGTCGATGATGGTAAGCTCATATTCCTCACCCTCGCGGAAAAGAAAGATCCGCTCGCAGGGGATGATGGTCATCTCTGTCTTTTTGTCAGAAAGAACGACTGCGGGACGTATTGCATAGACGTCTGATGTTGGAAGCATAATATCACCTCATATATAAATAATATGTACAGATATAATATAATAAAATTTAATTTCAAAGTCAAGTGGGTTCGTGAAAATTTTTGTCAAAATGTTTGTTGGCGGTCACTCGCCGAAAGCCCTATATCGTGTCACACCTTCGGTGTGCTTAACGTCTGCTGTCCTCGTTGGGAGAGACACCGAAGCGGTTCTTATACTGTCTGAAAAAGGACGAATAATCGCGGAATCCGCAGAGCAGGTACACCTTTGTGGGTGCCTCGCCCGAGAGGATGCTCTCACGTGCAACGAAAAGGCGTTTTATGAGCACGTAATCCCATACGGTCGAGCCGGTCACCTGCTTGAAGCGGCGCTCGAGGTAGGATTTGCTTATATAGAACTTCTTTGAGAGCGACTCGAGGTTGAAATCCGAGAAAAGATTCTCATTTATATATTCGATAACGTCGGCAACAACGTCGCTCGATGCGCTCACGCCGAGCGTTTTGCGGTTCTTTTCAAAATGGCTGTTCGCCTCAAGCAGAAACGCACCTATCCTCATCACGGTCTTAAGATATCTCGAATACTCGTCGCCCGTGCCATCGGTAAGCTTTATAAGCTCACTTCCAAGCCCCGCAGGCATATCATAGGCGGCATAGAAATTGTGCGTGCCGAGCGAGCGATCGTTGAAGATGCCGAAAAGCCGCTTCTCGGGGTCGAGCGACTCAAGTATCGATGCGGGAAAATGGATCCCCATGCGCTCGTACGGCGCGCTCGTGTCGATATTCATCTTGTGCGTCTCACCCGGGCGCGTGAAGATAAAGCACCCATCCGAGATGCGGTACTCCTTTCCCTCTACATAAAACGAGCCCTTTCCGCGTATAATATAAAGTATCTCGTAAATATGATGCACGTGCATATAAAAATGGCTCGGATTCGGGATCTCGTCGTACGTGTAATGCACGTAGACCGAGCCGTTGCGGTATTGGTATAATGCGCCCATACACTGCCTCCCATTGTTATTTCACTATAATGGTAACACATTTCCTTCTTTTTTGCAATAAAATGCAAAACAATTCGAAAAAATATTGCAAATAGTCGATGAGGTCCTTATTGACAAAAGCACAGAAAGAATATAAAATAAATGTAGGAAAAAATATCCTAAACCAAAGATCAGGAGGAAACAAAAATGGAACTTAAGGGTTCAAGAACAGAAGCCAATCTCATGGCGGCGTTTGCAGGTGAATCGCAGGCAAGAAACAAGTACACCTACTACGCATCCAAGGCAAAGAAGGACGGCTACGTCCAGATAGCAGAGCTTTTTGAGGAGACGGCAAACAACGAAAAGGAGCACGCAAAGATATGGTTCAAGCTCCTTCACGGCGGCATCGGCCCCACAGCCGAAAATCTTGCAGACGCGGCGGCGGGCGAGAACTATGAATGGACCGATATGTACGCGACCTTTGCAAAGGAAGCCCGCGAGGAGGGATTCCTTGATATAGCTGCGCTTTTTGAGGGCGTTGCGAAGATTGAGAAGGAGCACGAGGAGAGATACCGCAAGCTGCTTTCAAATATCGAGGGCGGCATCGTATTCTCGCGCGACGGAGATATGATATGGGAATGCGGAAACTGCGGTCACGTTCACGTAGGTAAAAAGGCACCCGAGCTATGCCCCGTATGCGCGCATCCCCAGAGCTACTTCAAGCTTAAGGCAACAAATTATTAAAAAGCATAATCAACAAACAGTACAAATTTTTATTGTGCAAAGTGCCGAAGCGAATGGCATTTTTTCAACTTGATGTTGACATCTATGGTAGATTTTGATATACTATATTGTAGTTGGAAAACGTGAGTTTTCGGCTCAAAATAAACCCTATAAGGGAATTAAAACAGGAGAAAAGAAAGATGAAAAAGTTTACTTCCATTCTTTCCCTCATCATTGTTGTTGCAATGATGGCATCCATGTGTGTTGTCGGCACATCCGCTGCTGCAGGCGACGTTGACGCATGGGACGGAACATACGACGTATCGTGGTATGATCCTACAAAGACACAGTTCACTATCAGCACAGCTGAGCAGCTCGCAGGTATGGGTGAACTCTCTGAAATGGGCATCACATTCGACGGATGCGCATTCAAGCTCACAGCTGACATTCAGCTCAACACAGGCGACGCTTCCACTTGGGATCTCGTTGCTCCCGCAAACGTATGGACAAAGACCATCGGTACAAAGAACGCTTCCTTCGCAGGTAGCTTCGACGGTCAGGGCCACACAGTTTCCGGTGTTTACTGCCCGCCTCCCGCACCCGGTGAGACAGGTGATGAGTACAAGTACAGAGGCCTCTTCGGTTCTGTAGGTGATGTAACAGAGATGAACGAGGTCGTTATCGAGAACCTCATCGTTACCAACTCCTACGTTGGTGCTTACATCAACTCCGGTATCGCTATCGGCCAGGCTATCGGTATCACAAAGGTTGAGGACGTAACAGTTACAAAGTCCTTCTCTTGGGTTCCCGGTGACCTTTACCCCGAAAAGAAGGGTACATCCAACACTAACAACGGTGCTGTCGTTGGTTTCGCTAACGGCGTTTCCGAGCTTATCATCAACCGTTGCGCAGCTATCGACTGCAACCTCTTCGGTTGGGTTCGTACAGGTTCCATCATCGGTGGTGGATCAGGTACTTACATGGAAGTTAACGACTGCTACTCCAACTCCACAGTTAACGCTGAGAACCGTCCCGGCGGTATCATCGGTCACTCCTCCATCTCGCTCGTTATGGTAAATAACTGCATCTTCGTTGGTGACCTCATCAACCCCACAACACCTAACTACGGCGGTATCTTCGGCGGCTTCCGTGCAGACGCTTCCGCTGAGATCGAGCTTCAGAACTGCTACTACGCAGGAACATACACATTCCGCGGCGAAGCAGTTCCCTCCAGAGTCGGATCCACAGAGATCGGTGTTCTTACAGAGGGCTCCGTATACTACGCAGCAGATGCTAACGACATCTCCGATAACCCCTACACAACATTCTCCGGCGGTGAGAAGACAGGTAACGACGCTGACGGCGCTGAGGTCCTTCCCACAATAAAGGGTGACGGTGCATTCGCAGCTTTCGCTGCTAAGCTCGACACAGCTACATGGGACGTAACAGCTACAACTGCTACACTTAAGCCCATCGCAGTTGCAGAAACTCCCTTCGAGGCTGCTCCTGTAGAGGATACAACAGCTGCTCCCACAGAGGATACAACAGCTGCTCCCACAGATGACACAACTGCTGCTCCCGCAGATGACACAACAGCTGCTCCTGCAGACGACACAACAAAGGCACCCGTATCCGACGATACAACAAAGGCGCCTGTTTCCAATGACACAACAGCAGCAGCTCCCGCAGAAGGCGGATGCGGCGGATTTATCGGTGGTTCGATCGTTGTAGCTTGTGCTATTCTCGGATCTGCTTGGGTCTCCAAGAGAAGATAATTTAATTTATGTATCCGTACGACCTAGTACTTGATTTAGGTCTGTATGAACTTCTGGCAGCCGGCGGAATTCTCTGCGCCATGGTGATGTTCCGTCACCTATCTACTGTGCGCGGGTTTTCTGCCCGGCTGCACAATTTTATTCTCGCCGACACGGTCCTAACTGTTGTCGGCGGTTATTTTTCAGCAGTTCTTATGCAGGCCATATACGATTGGATAGCATCCGACATCTTCGCGCTTAACAAGAACACGGGTGCAACATTCTTGGGCGGCTTTCTCGGCGGTCTTATAATATTTATCGGCATATATTTCATCGCAGGAAGATTTCTTTCGGTAAAAGATGAGATAGCCCCCGCATTTTCTGCAGTCACCGATATCTACGCGGTCTGTCTGCCGCTTGCACACGGGTTCGGACGTATCGGCTGTCTTATGGCGGGATGCTGTCACGGTGCGCCTGCCGATTGGGGTATCTATCACGTAAACCTCGGCATGCGCGTTATCCCGGTACAGCTTTTCGAGGCGATATTCCTCTTTGCGCTCACCGCCCTTCTCTACTTTATTACAAAAAAGCATCAAGGCGTGGGCTTCCCGCTCTATATGATGCTCTACGGAGTATGGCGTTTTATCGCGGAATTTATGCGCGCGGATGACAGAGGTGCGACCGTGGTAGATTTCCTCTCGCCCTCACAGCTCATCTCTGCGATCATGATACTCGCGGGAGCCGTGATACTTGTACTCCGCCGCATACGGAGGAGATCATGAGAAAACGCACGACCCTCATATTTGCCGTCGCCGCCCTGTTTTTGCTTGCAGTCGAGCTGATCGGTCACGAATACACAGCAGACGCGACAAAGAATGAGATCATCTACACCACGCTCACCCGAACAGTGGGTGCATTTCTCTTCCTCTTTCTTATATGGCACGACAGGATAGGCATCTTCGGCATCACGAAGGACAGAAAAGCCATTCTTACGATCATTCCCGCGGCACTTGTCGCCATCAACAACGCGCCCATCATAGGACTTGCAACAGGTGCAGCGCATGTCACGGGAGATGCGGTCGATATCCTTCTTATCATACTGCAGTCGGCGGCCGTCGGTCTTTTCGAGGAGGCGGCATTCAGGGGATACTTCTTCCCTCTCGTGCTTGAGCGATACCGTGGACGCTCGGTATTTATGCCGACCGTTATAAGCTCGGCGCTCTTTGCCGCGGTACATCTTCTTAATCTCGCGTACGGCTCATCGCCCGCCGCTGTCATTTTGCAGGTCGGATACTCCTTCCTCATCGGCGGAATGTGCGCTATCGTGCTCATAAAAACACGCTCGATATGGGTAGTCGCCGCGCTTCATGCCGTTTATAATCTCGGCGGCACGCTCATTCCCACGCTTGGCGAGGGTAAGGTCTGGGATGCGGCGACCGTAACGGCGACGACGCTCCTCGGTGTCACGGTATGCGTTATAATGCTCGTGATACTGGCAAAAATAAAAAACGAAGAAGCCGAAGCTCTTTACAGAAATATAAAATAAACAAAGCTCCGCACGACAGTAGGTCTTTGCAGACCGTTTGCTTTTCATAAAAGCAATTTAGCACAAAAACAGGTGTGATTTTTGTGCAATGTGCCAAACCATTACAAAAAAATAATAAGTTTTATTGACTTTTTTCACTACATATGATATAATATTAGTGTATCTTTAAGGAAACGTTTTTCCTTAATAAAAAATTTTATTTTAGGAGAGAAAAAACAATGAAAAAACTTCTTTCTATGGCGCTCGTTCTCGTAATGTGCGCATCCATGCTTTGCCTCGGCGTTTCTGCTAAGGCGGGCGACTCCGACACATGGGACGGTACATCCGACGCAACATGGTACGATCCCACAAAGACAGAATTTGAGCTTGCTACAGCTGAGCAGCTCGCAGGTCTTGCTGAGCTTTCCGGCATGGGCGTTACCTTCGAAGGTATAACACTCAAGCTCACAGCTGACCTCGTCCTCAACTCCGGCGACAGCAACGGCTGGGACCTCGTTGCTCCCGCAAACGTATGGAAGCCCATCGGTACAAAGGATGCTCCCTTCAAGGGCGTATTTGACGGTCAGGGACACACAGTTTCCGGTATCTATATCTACGGTCCCGGCGATGCAGGTCTTGACTATCAGGGTCTCTTTGCATGGGTAGGCAGCGATCTTGATCCCGCTGTTATCAAGAACCTCAACATTACAAACTCTTACATTGAAGCATTCGCAATGACAGGTGCTCTCGCAGGACGTATCGGTGAGAACACAACTATTGAGAACGTTCGCGTAGACGCTAAGGTAAAGGCGATCGAGGGTTATCCCGCAACCAACGCTAAGTACAGTGCTAACTCCAACACCGGCGGTGTTATCGGCCGTGTTGACAACGCTTATGAAGTACTCGTTTCCGGTTGTTCCTTCTCCGGATACGTTGAGGGCTTTGTACGTACAGGCGGTATCATCGGTTCTATGGGCGGTTCTTATATTGCTATCGACAACTGCTGCTCCGATGCCGTTGTATTCGCAAGAAACCGTGTAGGCGGTATTGTTGGTCACACAAATTCTGCTCTTACAGATATGACAAACTGTGCATTCACAGGTGAGCTCCGTCACACACACTATGCTGCTAACTACGGCGCTATCATGGGCGGTCTTCGCGGTTCGTCCTCTGAGGTCGTTGTAACAGATTGCTACTACGACGCAGCATTCAAGTCGCTTGACAAGACATCCCTTGAAGTTAAGGAAGACCTCCTTCCCAGAATGGGTGTTTCCGAGCAGGGTGTATTCTCCGATGACTCCACATGGTACACACCTATGGACGACAAGTCCTCCGAGCCCTCCGGTAACGATGCAGACGGATGTGAGCCCAAAGTTACAGTAGCCGGTGCCGGCGCAAAGGATGCTTTCGTTGCTAAGCTCGATGCTGCTATCTGGGATACAGCAAACCTTAAGCTTCTTCCCCTCACAGTAAACGAGGTTGCAACAGAGGAACCCGCTCCCGAGACAACTGTAGCTCCTGAGACAACAGTTGCTCCCGAAGAAACAACTGTAGCTCCCGAAGAGACAACAGTGGCTCCTGCTGAGACAACAGTTGCTCCCACTCCCGAGACAACAGCTGCTCCCGCTCCCGAAACAACTGCAGCTCCTGCTCCTGCTGAGACAACAGCTGCTCCTGCTCCTGCAGACACAACAGCTGCTCCTGCTCCCGCTGAAGGCGGATGCGGCGGCTTCGTTGGCGGTTCGATCGTTGTAGCATGTGCTATACTCGGTTCCGCTTGGGTCTCCAAGAGAAGATAAGATAATAAATAAGAACAAATAAGAAGGGGGCACCTTTTCATAAGAAAAGGTCCCCCCTTAAACCCCCTCGGGGAGCTTTTGAATCATTTTATACGCAAAAACAAGCGGCTCGAACGGATATTATCTCTGTACAAACCGCTTGTTTTTTATAAGGCACATTTTGCAAACTCCGGTATAAATTCAAATCTCATACTCTTCCCTGTTCTCGGGTGCGGAAACTCGATGATATGCGAGGCGAGCATCATCTCGCAGGTCTCACTTGCACCGTATTTGCGGTCTCCGATAATGGGTGCTCCGCGCGAGGAGAGCTGTACGCGAATCTGGTGCGTTCTGCCCGTGTGAAGCTTGATATGATACAGTGTCCCGCGCTCATCGTGCGATAGCTCTCTGTATTCAAGCGATGCCCTCTTTACCCCGCGGCGCTCGCGTTTTACGACGTAGCTCTTGTTCTTTTTGCTATCCTTGAAAAGAAGATCAACAAGGGTTCCGGAGCTCTCGTCAAGCGGGGCTTCTGTGCGCGCGAGATATATTTTTTCAAGCTCCCCTTCCGCCACCGCCCGAGAAAGCGAAGATGCCGCGCTCTGTGTGCACGCAAACACCATAACTCCCTGCACCTCGCGGTCGAGCCGATGCACGGTATAAAGCTCGTCTATATCCTCATTTTCCTCAATTATCATACGCGGAAGGCAGTTTGCCGCATCTGAGTTCTCCGAGAGCGTGCCCGACGGCTTTATGCACACCAGCACTTCCCTGTCTTTATATAATATTTCAACCATTTTCATACACCTCACATCGATTTTATCACAAAATCTCAATTTTGTCAAAAATTAATAATATGATTGTAATTACGTGCAAAATGTGATAGAATATCATTGTTATAAATTGCTTTTGAGGGAGCGTGCTAAAATGCAAAAGATTTGCTGTTTTTCGGGTCACAGAGATATTCCCGATGAAATAATGTTCGACGTCACCTCCCGCACGCAAGCCGCCATCCGCGAGCACTATGCGATGGGTGTACGCACCTTCAAGGCGGGCGGTGCGCTCGGCTTTGATACAATTGCCGCGCTTCTCGTGCTGAATCTCAAGAGCGAGCTTCCCGACATTCGCCTCGAGCTTGAGCTTATTTCGCCCGACCAGGCAAAGGGCTGGAGCGAGCATCAGGTAAAATTGTTCAATTCCATAGCAGAACGTGCAGATTCGGTCCGCTACGCAAGTGCAAGCTATTCTACTCCCGCCATCTTTGCGCGCAACAGAGCGCTTGTCGACGGCTCCGATCATATAATTTGCTATCTCCAAAAATCGGGCGGCGGCACCGCTTATACAGTCAAATACGCTGTAAAAAAGGGATTAAGTATTACAAATATTGCCAATGGAGGAAATTATGCCCAATAATTTCAGAGAAAGATTAGAGAAGATATTCGCGGACAATTCCCTGTCCGAATATATAAGCGACGAAACGGCAGAAAGATTTGAGCAGCTTGCCGATGCGATGATAAATGCGAAGCTCAATATCACCGCGATAAAAGACAACGACTCGATAATACTTCGCCACTTTGCCGACTCGCTCACTATTGCAAAATACATTCCCGAGGGTGTGCGCGTTGCCGATATCGGCTGCGGAGGCGGTTTTCCCTCCTTCCCTCTTGCCATCGCGCGTCCCGATCTCTCGGTCGTCGGATTTGACTCGACCGCAAAGAAGATCAATTACATAAACGAAACATCTGTTCGCCTTGGCCTTCGTAATCTCCGCGGCGTATCGCTTCGTGTTGAGGAGGGCGCGCATGATGATGTTTTCCGTGAGAGCTTTGATTTTGTAACTGCGCGTGCGGTCGCTTCCCTGCCCACGCTTACAGAATACTGCCTTCCCTACGTTAAGGTCGGCGGAGTCTTCGGAGCTATGAAGTCAAAGACAGGCGCTGATGAGCTTGATGCATCGGCAAAGGCGATCTCACTGCTTGGCGGAAAGGTAAATAAGAGTCTGGAAATAGAGCTTGTAAGCGATTTTGAAGAGGAAAACCTCTATCGAAACATTATTCTTATAGATAAGGTCAAAAACACGCCGAAAAACTATCCGCGAAATAATTCACAGATATCAAAAAAACCGCTTTGATTGCGGTTTTTTCTTTTGTTATGCAGAAGTTAAACAAAAAGATATATTTTCCGCTATCTATCTTTTGACCGAATATTTCCCACCTCTGTGATATCATTATATCAAAACAGGAGGTGCAAAAATGACAAATATGATATTATTTGGAAAAACAAGAAGACCGCACGCCCACCCAAGCGTGAAAAGACAGAGCGAATACGACGGAAGGATACTTCAGCTTGATATAAAGCAGATAGTAGCAAATCCTGCCCAACCGCGCCGCACGTTTGATAATGAATCGCTCATTCGGCTTGCGGACAGCATTAGACAGTACGGAATATTACAGCCACTGACAGTAAGACGGATATCCGAGAAGGAATTTGAGCTTATTGCGGGTGAAAGACGGCTTCGCGCGGCAAAACTGCTCGGAATGCTCACAGTACCGTGCGTTATACTTGACGTTTCGGAGTCGGCATCGGCTGAGCTTGCAATAATCGAGAACATTCAGCGCGAAAATCTCAATATGTTTGAGCAGGCGTCTGCGATCGCATCGCTTATAGACATATACGATCTCACGCAGAATCAGGTCGCCAAGCGGCTTTCACTCAGCCAATCATATATTGCGAACAAGCTTAGGATACTTCGCCTCACTTCAGCAGAACGGGATATCATCCTATCCGAAGAACTTACAGAACGCCACGCCCGGGCAGTTTTACGCATAGACGATATAGAAAAGCGCACGGAAGCGTTAAAAACAATAGCAAAACGCCGCATGAACGTTGCACACACCGAGGAATACATTGATAAATTGCTCGAATTTGGGTCGAATGCCGTAAAACACGAAAAGATCGCAATAAACGACATCAGATTCTTTTACAACAGTGTCGAAAATGCAATAGACATAATGAAGCGCGCAGGTGCAGAGGTAAGAAGTGAAAAGAAGGAGAGCGAAGACGAGATCGAGCTAAGTATTAAGATAATAAAACAATGATATATTTAACGGATTATATAAAAAGAATGTTCCACGTGGAACATTCTTT
>JAZNZQ010000214.1:0-4258 GCA_045595035.1 Eubacteriales bacterium
AGGAGACGAAGATGCAAGAGGGACAGGCGGATTTTTCACCCGAGGGCTACTATTCTTATTGGAACAGCGCCGAGAAGAAGGGGTATTCGGGTACGGCGATATTTACAAAGCATAAGCCGATATCGGTCTCTTACGGTATCGGTATTCCCGAGCACGACACAGAGGGAAGGGTGATAACGCTTGAGTATGATGAATTCTATTTGCTTTGCGTTTATACGCCGAATTCCAAGCGCGAGCTTCTTCGCCTTCCGTACAGAATGGAATGGGAGGATGCGCTTCGCGCGTATATGATAGAGCTTGATAAAAAGAAGCCCATCGTGTACTGCGGAGACTTAAACGTCGCTCACGAGGAGATCGATCTTAAAAATCCCAAGACAAATCACATGAGTGCGGGATTTTCGGACGAGGAGAGGGCAAAGTTTACCGAGCTTCTCGCGTGCGGTTTTACCGACACATTCCGTGCCCTCTATCCCGATAAAGTGGAGTATTCGTGGTGGAGCTATATGTTCCATGCAAGAGAAAAGAACGTCGGGTGGCGTATAGACTATTTTGTAGTTTCGAACAGACTTTTCCGGCGTGTCAAGGACAGCTTTATCCTTGGTGATGTTATGGGAAGCGATCATTGCCCGATAGGGATAGAGCTTTTATAAGGAGGTTGCTATGAAACACATCAAACCCGGACGCGGCCCCTCTATGATGAGCGGCATCGTAGGGATCTTCATGATATGCTTCGGAATCCTATGGACAGCCCTTGCTGCACAGGCAAGCGGGATATTTGCCATATTCGGGCTGATCTGGACGGGTATCGCCGTTATGATAACAGTCTATCATTTTAAGAATGCGACAAGCGATAAGCGCTATTCGCAGTATGACATAACAGAGAGCTATGAGGAGCCCGATCCTTTGAATGAGCGATTCAAAAGAAAAGCCGAAGAAAAAGAAGGCGGAAATTTCTGCCCGTATTGCGGAGCTAAGATCGAACCCGATTACAAATTCTGCGGAGAGTGCGGAAAGGAGCTGCCGAGGTAATGAAGCTCTTTCTTAATGCTATCATCAAATTTTCTCTCGGCGTGATGCTTGTCGGTGCACTTATATTCCTTCCTGCGTGGACGCTTGATTATCCCTATGGCTGGCTTTTTATGGGGCTTCTATTTATTCCTATGTTTATTGCCGGAATTATTATGCTCGTAAAAGCGCCCGCACTGCTTAAAAGGCGGCTTGATGCAAAGGAAAAGCAGAGTACACAAAAGGGAGTTATCGCCCTCTCAGGGCTTATGTTTCCGATTGGATTCGTGCTCTCGGCACTTGACTTCAGGTTTTCATGGTCGTACGTGCCCGTGTGGCTTGTCGCGATGTCATCGGTACTGTTTGTTCTCGGGTATATACTGTTTGCATTTGTGCTTGTTCAGAATGAATATCTCTCACGTACTATTAAGGTGGAGGAGGGGCAGAGAGTAGTTGACACGGGACTTTACGGTGTGGTGCGTCATCCGATGTACTTTGCAACGCTTCTGATGTTTTTGCCGATGCCGCTTATACTCGGCTCACTATGGGGACTCATCCCGTTTGCACTTTATCCCGTGATA
This sequence comes from Eubacteriales bacterium, assembly GCA_045595035.1. Taxonomy (GTDB): domain Bacteria; phylum Bacillota; class Clostridia; order Oscillospirales; family CAG-272; genus CAYZHW01. Next base: position 1,587 of record JAZNZQ010000214.1, read on the forward strand.
ATAGTTGTACGTATACTTGACGAGGAAAAGCTTCTTACGGCAGAGCTTGGCGGATATGATGAATATAAAAAGAAGGTAAAATACAGGATCTTGCCGTTTATTTGGTAAACTGTACGAGGTGGTTTTATGAATGTTATTATTGAAAAAGCAAAGCCCTCGGATGCAAAAGAGCTGCTGGATTATTTAAAGCAGGTCGGAGGCGAGAGCAATAATATGACCTTCGGCGCAGAAGGTCTTCCGTTCAGTATAGAAGCGGAGGAGAGCTTTATCGCGCAGGTATACGATTCGCCAAACGATATCATGCTTGTTGCAAAAGTGAACGGAAAGATCGTAGGCAGTGCAAGTCTTAACCGTCAAGTACGGCGTATGTCGCACAGAGGAGAGCTTGGTGTGAGCGTTCTAAAGGAGTATTGGAACAGGGGGATAGGAACACTTTTGACAGAGAGGATAATTGCGTATGCCAAGGAAAACCGATTTGAATGTATCGACCTGCAGGTAAAAAGCGATAATCTTCCCGCAATACACCTGTATAAAAAATTCGGATTTGAAAAGATCGGGACTCATCCCTCGTTTTTAAAGGTAGACGGAGAAGATCTTCCGGCGGATATCATGTATCTTAAATTATAAAAACAAAAGCAGTCTCATAGCAAATCATTGCTTTGAGACTGCTTTTTTATGCATTGTTTTCAGCAAGCTTTTTTATGAATTCGGTTATCTCGTTTCCGACAGATATAAGCTCGTCGATGAATTCCTCGGTCGTTACACGAAGCACACCCGAATGTACTGCGGAGAATTGAAGCAGTCTGTCGCCTGTTATCACGCGGATGCTGTAATCGGGGCCGAGCTCGCGCATTCTTTTCTCGATGTATGAATCCGCCGTTTCGTCTTCCTTTGTGTAGACCACGCGGTATGAATCGTGCATGAGCTCCGAGCCGGCACCGCCTTTGACAAGATATGCGTCAAAGACGAGGAGCAGGTCGTTCTTTGTGTACGCCTTGTAGCTGCTGAGGATGTCCATGAGCGTGTTTCTCGCGCCCTCAAAATCCACGTCGGCAATCTTTTTTAGCATATCCCACGAGTATATTAGATTATATCCGTCAATGATAGTTAGATGCCGTGGCGGCTTTGGCGCTTTCTTATGCTTTTTCTTTTCGGCATCCGATGCTATCACCTTCGGCTCGCTATACTGTCTGCGCTTTATCGGGCCGAACGTGCGAAGCATTATCGCTTCAAGGTCATCGTCACTAAGCCGATACTTCCTTGCAAGCGAGGATGTTTTTGGAATGATCGCGTCCGCACTCTTTTCCTCATCGATAGAATAATCCAGATGCTTGTATTTTTCGACCTCGTCCCAGGGGACAACGAACCCCGCACCGTGCTCGCAGAATACCGAGTGAGGTGTGTTGTCAAGGTCTGATGTCGGGTCATATGCTGCTTCGGCGATGATCTCCTCCTCATTGTGGCAGGGATAGTATCCGTCGGGTACGAGCGATAGCCGTCCGTCACCGTGCGTGTATGAAATGACCTCGCGCATATAGTCGTGAAGTGTTGCAACCGGTGCTTTTCCCGTGATGAGGGCAATATCTTCGCTCGAGTTTCCCATCTCAAACTCTGCGCACCTTGCCACAAGATCGCTCATTGCGCGGCCGACGGCGGCTTGCGGTATCTCAAGACGGAATTTATAATATGGTTCAAGAAGCGTGCAACCGCCGCGCATAAGTCCGTGACGTACCGCACGAAGTGTTGCTTCACGGAAATCTCCGCCCTCGGTGTGCTTCTGATGCGCCTTGCCTCTTACAAGCGTTATCTTAGTATCGGTAAGCTCAGCCCCCGTAAGCGTGCCCTTGTGCGCTTTTTCGTAAAGGTGCGAGAGAACGAGTCGTCTCCAATTGGTGTCAAGCGAATTTTCGGGCAGATCCGTGTCAAATATAAGACCCGTACCCCTCGGTTGCGGTTCAAGAAGCAGTTGCACCTCGGCATAATGGCGAAGCGGCTCGAAATGCCCGATTCCGACTGCTCTTGTCTTTATCTGCTCCTTGTAGAGTATCCTTCCCGCATCAAGATCGCATGAAATACCGAATCTCTCGGATATAAGCCGCTTAAGAAGGTCTATCTGAATGTCTCCCATAAGCATCGCTTCTATCTGCGAGAGCTCCTCGTTCCACCGCAGATGCAGTGACGGTTCCTCTTCCTCAAGCTCCTTGAATTTTGGGAAGTAGAGCATCGGGTCGCATCCGTCGGGGAGAACGATCCTGAATGATAGCAGTGGCTCAAGCACGGGGCGGCATGAATCTCCCTCATGTCCGAGTCCCGCACCGACGTAGCTCTCGGCAAGCCCGCTGACCGCACATACCTCGCCCGCCGTAACAGAATCGACTTGCTCGAATTTTTCGCCCGAATATAGCCGTATCTGGCTTATTTTTTCGCGCATCACCTTTCCATCCTCGGAAAGATATGTTATCTCATCGCGTGCCGAAAGCTTTCCGCTTGTCAGCTTCATATAAGTAAGCCGAGTACCGTCTGCGCGAGATATTTTGTAAACCTTCGCACCGAAGCGCTCGCCATCGTATATCGGCATAAGCGTGTATCGGTCGAGCGAATCAAGAAGATATTCGACTCCGGACATTTTCAGTGCCGAACCGAAAAAGCAAGGGAAGAGTGTCCTGTCCTTT
>JAZNZQ010000215.1:0-2940 GCA_045595035.1 Eubacteriales bacterium
CCGACAGTATCCCCTTGCCGAGGACGCTGAATTCTTGTTTGAACTTCATATATACCTCTTTATCTTTTTTGTTAATACTTTTCCCAAAACGTTCGGTATTATTACCGTGTGTCCCTATTTCTTGACAATCGCGCGACAATATGGTATATTTTATTAGTAGGTGATATTATGAAAAAGAAAAATATAAAGTTAAAAATCGTTTCCGAACAGTTTGACGTGTCGGATGAGCTTTTTGCCACTCTTACCGGAGCTGATATACCGGACGATGAAAAAGATGAGATACCTGATGAGGACAACACATCCGATACGATAGAGATGGTTACCGATGCCACGGTCAAGGACGACGGCGAGCGTATAGAGATATCATACGATGAGACCGAGCTTACCGGAATGAAGGGGGCAACAACTTCGGTCTCCTTTAAAAAGAGCGAGCCGGGACTTGTTACTATGCTTCGCGGAGGCACTGTACGTACTGCTCTTGTTTTTGAAGAGGGAAAGAGAAATATCTGCACATATGAGACTCCCTATATGCCGTTTGAGCTTTGCATTTGTACAAAGAAGGTCGACAACAGACTTGATTTCGGGTCGGGCAAGCTCTATCTTGATTACATAGTCGAGATACGAGGCGCGAAGGCGGAACGCACGAAATTTACATTTGAGATAATATAAAAAACAACGAAAGGAGAGACCGATATGAAGATCATAAAAGAAGCGGATTTTAAATCAATGCTCAAAGGCGGTCTCTCGGGCGGTTTCTTTTTCTTCGGGGAAGAGGATTATCTTAAGCAGCATTATATCTCGCTTGCGCGTGATACCGCGATCGGTGAGGACGGATTTGCCGATCTTAACGTGATACGCATCGACGGTGAGGACTATGAGCCGGACAAGCTTTCCGACCTTTTGGCGGTTCCTCCTATGATGAGCGAAAAGAAGTTCGTTGAGCTTCGCGGTCTTGATATAGACAAAATGAAGCCCGCTGAATTTGACGCACTTTGCGAGGTGCTTGCGCTTTTGCCTGAATATGATTTTAACGTTTTTGTGCTATCGGTTCCGTTTGAGGGATTTGATGCGGGTTATTTGCCGAAAACTCCTTCGCCGAGATTAAATGCTCTTGCGGGCGTGCTTACTGCCGTTCAGTTTGATCTTATGCCTCCGGGTAAGCTGTCTTTGTGGGTGAAGCGGCATTTTACTCATGAAAAGGTCGCGGCGGATGACGAGCTGTGCTCATATCTGGTCGATTATTGCGGCCGAAATATGTTTGTGCTCAAAAATGAGATAGACAAGCTCTGTGCTTATGTGAAAAGCTTTGGCAGGGACAGGCTTATGATCGAGGACATAAAAGAAGCGGCGATACAAAGTACCGAATTCGGCGCGTTCGCATTTTCTAACGCGATAATGCAGGGCGATACCGAGACGGCGCTCTCTCTTCTTTCACTTTATAAGATGGAAAAAAAGGAGCCGATAATCGTCATGGGCGAGGTCACTAAAGTTTTTTCGGATATGCTTTACGTAAAGGTGCTCTCCGGCTCGGGACTTACCTATCTTGATATCTCTTCTGCTCTGAAGGGGCAAAAGATCAACGACTACAGGGCAAAGCTTTATGCAAAGAGCGTTTCCAAAATACCGATGGAAAAGCTGCAGCATATAATCTCGCTTTGCCGTGCGACCGATATAAGCTTAAAAAATTCGGGATTAGGATATGTCGCGCTCGAACGGCTTATCTGCTCTGTGTGAGGTATTATGCTTGAGATAAAATATCCCATTATAGTTGAGGGAAAATACGATAAAATACGTGTCGGACTTGTCGCAAAGGCAGAGATACTTACGACCGACGGATTCGGCATATTTAAGAAAAACGAAAAGGCGGCTCTTCTTCGTGCGCTTGCAAAGAAGACAAAGCTTATCGTTCTTTGTGACAGCGACGGTGCGGGAACGCTCATTCGTTCATATATGAATTCGATCATCTCGCCCGACAGACTTATTCATCTCTATATTCCCGAGATCTTCGGTAAGGAAAAGAGAAAAAAAGAGCCCTCAAAGGCGGGAACACTCGGCGTTGAGGGAATGGAGAGGGAATGCCTTGAGAGGATACTTGCTCCCTATTCCGTTGACTCAAATGAGATGCCCGGGGCGGACAACCCTCTCTCAAAGCTTGATTTTTACACAGATGGGCTTTCGGGTGGAGTTGGGGCAGCAGAGAAACGGGATGCGGTAGCCGCACACTTCGGTCTTCCTTCCGGTATGTCGGCAAACGCGCTTCTTGCCGCACTCAAACTTGTGGCTACATATGAAGAGTACAAAAAGGCGGTTGAAAACAATGGCTAAAATAAAGGAACTGTTAAAAAAATATGAGGAGATAATCAGATATCTTGTTTTCGGTGTGCTCACCACGGTTGTGGCACTCGGAACATTTTTCGGCGTGCTTTGGGTCGGCACCTTCTTTTTTCATGATGATATGGGGAATCCGACGAACGCGCTCCGAGCTTTTGCAAACGTGCTGAAATGGATATTTGCGGTATTGGTATCCTTTTATACCAATAAAAAATGGGTCTTCTTTGATGAAGCTAAGGGCGCGAAGAACGTTTTTCGTCAGCTGGTCGGATTTGCCGGCTCGCGTGTAGCTACACTTGTACTTGATATGATAGTATATTTCGGTATGCTCCTGATACTCGGACTTGTAGGATATATTGGATCTTGGATCTTTACGACCGATTTTGTCGCAAAAATGACCGCTGAGGTCGTCGTTGTTATAGCAAATTATTTCTTAAGCAAGATATTTATCTTCAAAAAAGACAAAAAACAAAAATAAATTTAATTTTTTTTCAAAAACCTCTTGCAAATTATTCCGACTTGTGTTATAATACCGAAGGTGATTAGGAAGTCACCTTCATATGGCCCGTTGGTCAAGCGGTCAAGACGCTAGCCTCTCACGCTGGAAAC
>JAZNZQ010000216.1:0-3773 GCA_045595035.1 Eubacteriales bacterium
AACCCCAATCTTGCAACCACGGGGGCATGGAGGGACCACGTCTATTCGGGCGGTCAGTCGCTTATACAGGACGGCTCGCGAATCACCACGCCCTACACACTTGAAAAGGCGATGACATCGGCTTCGATGAATCAGCTCTCCATTCTCGGAAAGACCGCAAGACTTGAAGACGGAAAATATGCTTTCTCCTATCTTGCGGGCGATATGACAAAGGTATACGACGCCGAAACTGTTGACGAAGTTACAAGGCACATGCTCTCTGTTATGACCGGCAACAAGGATTATCCGATGGTATTTGCAACCTTTGACCGCATTACATCGGACGATGCCTCTTATAAGAAAACGGTTCTTCTTCACAGTAAGACTGCACCTACAGTTTCTGATGACGGAACGGTTACCATTGAAAACGGCGGCGGAAAATTGGTGGTGCAATCGCTTGTAACCGATATGGTATGCACGCTCTACGGTGACGGAAACGGCGCAGAGTACACCATAGGCGACAAGGTGTACAAGCCCGACAGCTACAATACCTCCGATCCCGATTACCGCATTGAGCTTTCTCCCACGAAAGCGTCACTTACAGATCATATGCTGACACTTATGTATGTGACAGACGAGTCCAACAATGCTGAGCCGATAAAGGCGAAGGAGATCGAGACAGACAAGCTTATGGGAGCGTCTATCTTTGAGCGTGTTCTGCTCTTTGCAAAGGATAAGGGTGAGCTTAAAGGCGAGGTTTCCTTTGCGCTTGACGGAGAGGGAGAATACGAATATTACGTTGCAGGTGTTGCGGCGGGTGAATGGACGGTCAGCATCGAAGGAAAAGCTGTACAGACCGTGACCGTCAAAGAAGGAGAGGGAATATTGACCTTTACCGCGTCTGCAGGAAATATCACTCTCAAATTGAAATAAACACAAAAAAATGTGTGACCTTGCGGTCACACATTTTTATGTTAGTCTTTCTTTTTTAGCTTTTCGGAGAAGTCTGCGAGTGCTTCGGATATCTTTATCTGCTGGGGGCAGACCTCCTCGCACGAGCGGCAGCCGATGCACGCCTCGGGACGCTTATCCTCGGGATAGTTCTTGAGAGCAAGTCGGGGAGTAAAACCGCCGTTTGTGTAATTGAATTGGTTGTAGAGCTTGAGGAGTGCGGGAATATCAAGTCCGTTCGGGCAATAGCTTGTGCAGTATTGGCAGGCGGTGCAGGGCACGCCCGAGCCCTTTATTATCTCGTCGGCGATCTCGTAGAGAGTTGCAAGCTCGTTTTCATTAAGCGGCTTTTTCTCGGCGTATGTAGCAATATTTTCGCTTAGCTGCTCCATGTTTGACATGCCCGAGAGGGTAACGAACACCTCGGGGAAGGATTGTAGGTATTTGAACGCCCACTCGACCGTGCTCCACTCGGGGCGGATCGCCTTGAGCTTTGCGGTATGCTCGTCGGAAAGTGCCGCAAGTCTGCCGCCTCGGACCGGCTCCATTACGATAACGGGGAGTCCGCATTCCTTGAGATATTCGAGCTTTTCGTTTGCGTCCTGGAAGGAATAATCAAGGTAATTGAGCTGTATCTGGCAGAATTCAAGCTCGTGTCCGTATGCCTCGATGAATCTCTTGAGCACAGGCATGGCACCGTGCGCGGAGAAACCGAGGTGACGGATGCGGCCTGCCTTCTTCTGCTTTACAAGGTAATCGAAGATGCCAAACTCTGGACTCATATACCCATCAATGTTGGTCTCGCATACGTTGTGGAAAAGGTAAAAGTCGAAATAGTCGGTCTTGCAGCGCTCGAGCTGAGACTCGAATATCTCCTCCACCTTTGCCATATTGTCGCGCGAGTAGCCGGGGAATTTTGTTGCAAGATAGTAGCTATCGCGCGGATACTTCGAGAGGAGCTTGCCCATGACCGGCTCGGACATGCCGCCGTGGTAACCCCAAGCAGTGTCAAAATAGTTGATTCCGTTCTTTATCGCATGGTCTATGATCTTGGCGGTCTCGGCCTCGTCGATCTGATCCTCCTTGCCGTCGATCTTAGGAAATCGCATGCATCCAAGACCGAGAAGAGAGACGTTTTTGTCTTTGAAATTACTGTATATCATAAAATGTTCCTTTCGGCTTTTTCTCTATTGTACCAAATTTTCACCTCGGTGTCAATTATGCCCTGGGATATCTTTTTTTGTTGTCGGTTTCTCCGGCTATGTAATCAAGACTGACGTTATAGTGCCGCGCAAGCGTTATAAGATGCCGTATCGGTATCTCGTTGATCCCTTTTTCATAGCGTGAATATACCTGTTGCGTTGTACCGAGAAGTTCGGCAATATCTTTTTGAAACAGATCACTATCTTCCCTTAGCTCTCTTATTCTTTCACTTATTGTTTTCATGATAATATGCCTTTCGTTATAGTTTTTTGCCCAAAAAGCATATTACCATAAACCACATATGGTGTATTGACAAAACACCATATGTGGTGTATAATAGTTGCGTGGAATAATAATACTTTGTTGACTTCAGGAGGAAACAAAATGAAAAAGACTCTAAGATCGATAATAAGTATAGTCCTGGTAATATCTATGCTTATTGTGCCGACCGTACCTGCTTCTGCAAGCACGTCGGATATCGTATACGGAGATGCTACAGGCGATGGTGTCGTTGATGGCAAAGATTTGGTGCGTATAAAAAAGTATATTGCCGAATATGACTTTGATACCGGATTGTCGAGCGTAGCTATAGATGCGGGCGCTGATGCGACCGGTGATGGTATTATCAATGGTAAAGATTTAGTGCGCCTTAAAAATTATATTGCAGAATACGATTTTGATACGGGTACATCTACGATTCCACTCGGCCCTGAAAAACCGGTTGTACCCGAGTGTACTCACTCTTTAAGCAAAATTGAAGCAAAAGCACCTACGTGTACAGAATCGGGCAACATAGCATACTGGTATTGCTCGGTTTGCGATAAGTATTTCTCGGATGAAAATGGTACGACCGAGATAACATTTGCAAGTACAGCACTTGATCCCGACAAGTCACACGTGCTTACCGCAACCGCGGCAAAAGCACCCACATGCACGGAATCGGGCAACATAGCATACTGGCACTGCTCGGTTTGCGATAAGTATTTCTCGGATGCAGATGCTAATGTTGAAATAAAGCTTGCAGATACGGTAATAGCACCCAACGATTCACACGTGCTTACCGCAACAGCAGCAAAAGCGGCTACGTGCGGCGAAACCGGAAATATTGCATATTGGTACTGCTCGGTATGTGAAAAGTATTTTTCGGACAAACGTGCTACGGATGAAATTGATTTGGAAAGCACGGTTGTTCCCAAAACAGAGCACACATACTCCGACGAATGGTTGTATGATACTACATATCATTGGCTTGTGGCGATATGCGGTCATGCCAACGAGATAAAGAACAAGCTTGAACACGTGTACAACAACAATAACAAGTGTGTGGTTTGTTCGTATTATAAGGATGAGCGAGTTGTGCTTGCTACACCCTATAATGTTACTGTCGAGAACGATATCATATCTTGGACAAGGTCGACAGATGATAATGTACTCTATGAGGTAAAACACGGCGATTATAAGTACATAACTTCTCAAAACAGCATATATGTTACACAGCTCAAGAATGCCGAGGGAGAGCCCTTGACTGTGAATTCGTCTAAACCCGAGCCGATTGAATTATCAATTCAGATAAGAGCTTTGGGTGATGACTATAAGTACAAAACCTCCGATTGGTCCGAATCGAACACCGGCTATAAATA
>JAZNZQ010000217.1:0-3837 GCA_045595035.1 Eubacteriales bacterium
TTAACAATTAGGTTAAATGTTAAATGAAAGGAGCAAAAGATGGGAATAAACGTAACGCTTCGCGCGCTTGCCGACCCGATAAGAAGGGAAATACTGAACCTCTTGAAGAGCGGGCGGATGTCGGCGGGCGAGATATGCGAGCATTTTGACGTGACAGGTGCTTCGATATCGCGGCACTTGTCGGTCTTAAAGGAAGCCGACCTCATACGCGACACACGCGAGGGAAAGTTTATTTTTTACGACCTCAACGCATCGGTGCTTGAGGAGATAATGCTTTGGATAGCAGAATTGAAGGGAGAGGGAGAAGATGATAAGAAATAATAAGATAAAGGTGATAATTTCAACGCTCATAACGCTTATGCCGATGCTTCTCGGTGTTATTCTTTGGGATAAGCTTCCCGAAACGATGGCAACTCATTGGGGTCCGGGCGGGGAAGCAGACGGATATTCAAGCAAGGCGTTTGCGGTGTTTGTACTTCCGCTTATTTTTGTCCTGCTTCATTTTGTTTGTATATTTGCAAGCTCCTTTGATAAGAAAAATATAACTCAGAATGCAAAGGCATTCGGTCTTATTTATTGGATATGCCCCGGAGTTTCGATATTTGCAAGCTCGGCTACATATGGGGCGGCACTCGGCGGATCTTACAGCGCGCTTAAAATCCTGCCGATATTGCTCGGACTTATGTTTGTTGCGATAGGTAACTATATGCCCAAATGCCGTCAGAATTTCACGCTCGGAATAAAGCTTCCGTGGACGCTCGGCAACGAGGAAAACTGGAATGCGACACACCGCTTCGGCGGAAAAATCTGGGTCATCGGCGGAATCGTTATGATGCTTATGAGTTATCTTCCGATTAAATATATGGCACTCATCGCGCTTCCTGCGATCCTTTTGATAGCACTTGCTCCCGCTCTTTACTCATATCTGCTTTTCAGAAAGCAGTTAAAAGAGGGCAGAGCTACAAAAGATGAAGCAAAGGTATTGCTTCGCGGCAAGAATAAAAAATACACTATTTTCAGTCTTATTGTTGTATCGGTTATTGTCTTAGGTATATTTTTTGTAATGTTCACGGGAAATATTGAGTTTGATCTTGACGACGACTCGATTGATATCGATGCGAGTTTTTGGAGCGACGTTGAGATAGACTATGGTAAAATCGAGCGTGCAGAGCTTCGCGAGGATGTAGCTGTCGGTATGAAGGTGAATGGATTTAACTCTGCAAGACTGCTCTTGGGCGGCTTTGAAAATGAGGAATTCGGCAGATACACACGCTTTAGCTACAGAGGCGCAGATACGGTCATCGTTATACACGGTGAGGGTGGCGTGCTTGTTATAGCAGAAAAAAACGATACGGCGACAAGGGCATTGTATGATAAATTGGTAGAGAAAATAGGATAGAACAATGAAGAATTTTTTTAAAGCATATTGGAAAACACTTTTGTTCTTCTCGATCGTCGGGCTTGTGGGCGGCTTTTTTGTGGCGCTGTATCAGTTTGACAGCTTTCCTTCTGAGATGCAACAGCAGGTATTTGACGAGGGGCTTACAAGAATTACGCTCGGGCTTGTTTCTGCCGTGCAGTCTGCCGGATACGGTTTGGTGTTTGGCGCGATGGGTATATTCCTCGGTAAGAGGATGGGGCTTTGGAGAGACGAGCGAAGCATCACGAAAAAGCCGCTTCTTGTCGCGCTTGTAATTGCGATCATCGGCGGTCTCTCGCTGATACTTCCCGATATATTATTCTTTGGAAATTATTCGGATGCGATAATGGATATGTATGCCGTAAAGCCGACGGTCCCGTATCTGATAGCAACCGTGACATACGGTGCTATTATCGAGGAAGTGCTTCTCAGACTATTTATGATGTCGCTTGTCGCATTTATTCTTCATTTTCTGTTCGAAAGAAAAAAAGAAAAGCCGACGACTGCCGTTTTTGTTGCAGCTAACGTGATATCGGCGATCCTGTTTGCCGCAGGACACCTTCCCGCGACATTTACTATGATAGGGAGCTCGCCTATGATAATCTTCAGATGCTTTCTCTTGAACGGCACCTTCGGACTCTTGTTCGGTTATCTCTACCGAAAATACGGCCTTCGATATGCAATGATCGCACACGGCGGCTGCCACGTAGTGTCGAAGCTTATTTGGATATTGTTTATATAATAGAAAATCGCTCCTCATTCGAGGAGCGGTTTTTGTTATTTCAGACTGTTTGGCTCGTATTTACCGGTCTCGGTCCTTTCACATCCTATGAATACCTCACCTTCGCCTATTTTGTAGGTGAGCTTATGAGAGGGGATAAGGAAATGACTGTCGGCATAAAGCTGTACGGTCACATAAGTAATACCGTCTGTTGTTTTTACGTCGATAAAGCGGTAAGCTGAGTTGAAACGTCTCGTGTCTGCATAATAGATCGTATCTGTTTCCTTGTCGTACGCACAGCGGTTTAGCCAATTATTATCTTCTGTCGGCTTTTTTGCCTCAATTCCGAACTTTTCTTTTATCAGTTTTTGGAAATCATCAAAACCGAGCTTCATACCGTTTCCGTAAAATGCACATATATAAGAATAGGGATACGTATCGCTTTCCGAGCCCCATTCACCGTATGCGGGATGCTCCCGGTTGAAGGGTTCAACATTCAAGAAAGTTTGGACTGCTTCTACTGCGCGAATGTCACCGAATTTGTCAAGCCCGTATCGCTTATTGTATTCTTTGATATTATCGGGCATTTTTTCATCATAAACGTTCAGAGTGTGAGCTTCATGAAGTATCTTCGTATGAGTGCCCGGCAAAAGAGTTTCGGGAAGGGAATCGCCCTTTACCGTGAAGGTGAATTTTATAGTTGAAGAACCTGATGATGTATTGGAAAGCAAGGAGATCGAATAGTCTTTTATTCCTAACTCGTTGTACTCGGGAACACTTGACTTTCCGCTTACAAGCTTGTAAATAAAATCGTAAGAGAATGATGCGCGTTTTCTATCTTGGCGCGGCTCTTCTATCCAAGGGAGCTTATCCCAATCGGCAATGTCGGTGATAGTGTCTTCTTCGTATTCTACATTTATTGAATTTGCTACGTGGATAGCAACGTTATTAAAGAATGTCTCACCGTCATACTGCGCCCATCCCCAGATCTCGAGATAGTATAAGTGGCGCTCTGTGAGAACGTAGAAAATGTACCTTTGTCCTTTGCCGAGATCATAATGGACACAGCGGTATTTGTATCCTTTGTCGGTCGTGCCTTCCTTATGACACGAATCTACTTGTTCAAATTCCTTTTTAGCTTCTTCGTAATCCTTATCGGAACGAATGACTACGGCTCGTTTTATTGCCGTGTCGGGAGAGATGATATCGAGCTTATCCTCTTCGCGAAACATGGCTGTATTGTTTTCCGCGTAATAATCGTTCCATATGGACGGCATCCTTAAAGATATTCTTTCTCCGACGTTGATCTGAAAGGTATAGGTCTCAAGCTCAGCGGAGCTTTTGTGTGTGATATCGTACCACCATGAAACGAACTTTTCGTTCTGTGCGGCAGTGTAGGCATCAAATTCGTCTTTTGCGGCAGCTTTACCATCTATAAAATAGGATAAGCTATTGTTATTATCCGACTCGCAATACGCAATTTTGTTTATGTTATAGCTGTCTTTTTCAAAGCTGATCTTTCCTATTCCGTGCTCCGATACACCGTCCGAAAAGGAGAAGGTTCCGTCTGCTTTGATATCATAAAAATCCTTGTATGAAAGCAAGTGAGCATAGGTGATGTCCGCATCGTCACGGAGAATCAAAAATCCGTAAGCCGGGTTTGTTCCATAAAGTCGGATCGTAGCCATGTCGTTCT
>JAZNZQ010000218.1:0-9897 GCA_045595035.1 Eubacteriales bacterium
CTAATTGTCTTCCTAAGACCGCTTGGCCTCCGACTTTAGGTCTCGGTGCTATCGGCGGTATGGTCGCAAATGCGGCGGCTGAGCTTGGAATGAACGTTATCGGCCACGACCCTTACCTCAGCGTTGAGGCGGCTTGGAGTCTCTCCAGCGCGGTAAAGAAGGCGGCTTCCTATGCGGAGATCTTCGCAACAGCCGACTACATCACGCTCCACGTTCCCTCCACTCCCGACACAAAGAACATGATCTCGGCTGAGACACTTGCTACAATGAAGGACGGCGTCCGAATCATCAACCTCGCGCGCGCAGACCTCGTTAACAGTGCTGATATCAAGGCGGCGCTTGAGTCCGGCAAGGTAGCTTCCTACGTAACAGACTTCCCCACAGAGGAGACTGTCGGCGTGCCCGGAATCGTTGCTATCCCCCACCTCGGTGCATCTACTGCCGAATCTGAAGACAACTGTGCTGTCATGGCGGCTAAGCAGCTTGATGAATTCCTTCGCACAGGTAACATCAAGAACAGCGTAAACTTCCCCAACATCCAGATGCCTCACACATGCTCTACCCGCGTTTGCGTGTTCCATAAGAACATCCCCGCGATCCTCTCGCAGATCACAAACGAGTTTGCAGAGGACAAGATAAACATCGAGAACATGATGAACCGCTCCAAGGGCGACAACGCATATACTGTTCTCGAAACAAACGAGGACGTTGCTGACGAGATCGTAGAAAAGATCGCTGCAATCGGCGGTGTCGTAAGAGTAAACGTTATAAAGTAATAAATACACTACACAAAGGAAACGGAGTTCTGTCCGTTTCCTTTTTTATTCAAAATCTTTTGACTTATGCTCGTTTTTATGGTATAATAGATATAATTAGGATAATTATGCCCGAATGGCAAAAAGTGAGGCGATCAAACTTGGTAAAAATAGTCGGTGTACTGCCGCATTCCCGTGCCGCAAAGGCGGGGATCATGGCTGGCGATACACTCGTATCGATAAACAAAAACGAGATATACGACGTACTTGATTACAGATTTTATCTGACCGAAGAGGACATTACCCTCTCGCTTACAAGAGATGGAAACGAGTACGAGAAAAAGATCCGCAAAGAGGAGTACGACGACATCGGACTCGAGTTTGAAACTCCGCTTATGGACAAAAAGCACTCCTGCCACAACAAGTGTATCTTCTGCTTCATCGATCAGCTCCCGGGCGGGCTTCGTGACACGCTTTACTTCAAGGACGACGACTCGCGCCTCTCGTTCTTGCACGGCAACTACATAACGCTGACAAACCTCCATGACCGCGACATTGAGCGCATCATCAAGATGCACATCTCCCCTATAAACATCTCTGTCCACACCACCAACCCCGAGCTTCGTTGCAAGATGATGCACAACAAGCGCGCAGGAGAGGTGCTGTCGTATATGAAGCGGCTTGCGGATGCCGGCATTCGCATATGCGGACAGATAGTGCTCTGCCGAGGTATAAACGACGGCGAGGAGCTATCGCGTTCAATGCGTGAGCTCGAAGAGCTTGCTCCTGCGCTTGTAAGCGTTTCTATCGTACCTGCGGGGCTCACACGCTTCCGCAACGGACTCTATCCGCTTGAACCCTACACCTCAGAAGAGTGCAGAGAGATAATCGCGGCGGTCGACGAATTTGCCGTAAAATGCAAAGAAAAGCACGGAACACGACTCTTCTTCTGCGCCGACGAGCTATACATAAAGGGCGGACTTCCCCTCCCCGCCGACGACTACTATGAGGAATATTCGCAGATCGAAAACGGTGTCGGTCTTGTGACCTCGCTTATCACAAGCGTAAACGAGGAGCTTGAATTTGCCGACGAATATGCGACAGGCGAAAAGAGGAGAAGCATCTCGGTCGCCACGGGTGAGGCGGCATACGAGTACATACTCTCGATAGCAAAACGGCTCATGGCCGTTTTCACGGGACTTGAAATAAGCGTGTACAAGATAAAGAACGATTTCTTCGGAGAAAACATAACCGTTGCGGGACTTCTTACGGGCAAGGATATGTACGAGCAGTTAAAGGACAAGGAGCTTGGAGATGAGCTTCTCATCCCCGCAGTAACGCTTCGCGCGGACGGTGACCTCTTCCTTTGCGGAATGTCTCCCGAGGAACTATCCGAAAAGCTCGGCGTAAAGATCACACCTGTCGGGAACGACGGAATAGACTTTATCAAAGCCGCGCTCGGACAAAAATGAACGGAGATAATATGAAAAGAACGATTGCATTTTTGCTGTCACTTGCGTCGGTGCTCACCTTTGCTTCGTGCAAAAAAGAACCGACAGAGGAAAAAGCGCCTCCGACCTATTCGATAGAAAAATATACCGAGGATATCGTCTGGGAAGGAATCGATATAGGAGACATATCCCTTCTCTACCCCAAGCTTGATATGATGGAGGAGGCAAGCAAGCTTCTCTTTGACATGATAAAACAGAAGTGCAACGAGAGCTTGCCGAACCTTTCTTCTTACGAAGGCGGGGACTTACCCGAGGTGACCTATGAGATAGATAAGATCTCGGTCACTTATCTCTCGGACACATTTCTCTCAGCCGTAGTTGAAGGAATGCTCACGGTAAGTCTTGCGGCGCATCCGAACCCTTTTATTTACGCGATAAACGTTGATCTCGAGGAATGTCGAGAGATAAGCTCAGGTGAAATGCTCGCTGATTTTGATAAGATAAAAAAACTCTTTGTCGACGGCCGCTTCACACTTGTGAAGGGACTTGAGGACGTAGGAGAGCAAATGAGCTTCGAGGACATGATAATGCAATATCGAAGCGAGTATGAGATATATCCGCAGATATATTTCTCGGCCGATAAGCTCTATATGAATATCGAGCTTGTATACGCGCTCGGTGGAAACGCAGTTTATTCAATAGAGCTGGATGATGTAAAAAATTGCCTTAGCGACAATAAAGAAATTTCAAAAATTACAGAACAAAGGAAAAAATAAAATGTCAAAACCCATTATTGCAATAGTCGGACGTCCTAACGTGGGCAAGAGTACACTTTTCAATAAGCTAATAGGCGAGCGCCGCTCTATCGTAGAGGACACCCCCGGTGTTACGCGCGACCGTATCTACGGCGAGACCGAGTGGTGCGGAAGACGCCTCATCATTATTGATACGGGCGGAATCGAGCCAAAGACCGACAATATAATACTCAAGCAGATGAAATTCCAGGCAGAGGTTGCCATCGATACCGCAGACGTTATAGTTTTCATGTGCGACGTCACGAACGGACTTGTAGCCGATGACCGCGACATTGCGGTAATGCTTAAAAAGAGCGGCAAACCGATCGTGCTCTGTATCAACAAGGTCGACAGCGTGGGCGCTGTTCCAAGCGAATTCTATGAATTCTATGAGCTTGGATTTGACAGCGACCCCATCGCCGTTTCCTCCATTCACGGTACAGGCAGTGGAGATCTGCTCGATGCGATAGTTGATGCACTTCCCGAGACCGACGATGAGGAGGAAGAAGATGACAGCATCAAGGTAGCCGTCATAGGCAAGCCGAATGCGGGCAAGTCCTCCATAATCAACCGCATTGTCGGAAGCGAGCGGCTTATCGTTTCCAATATTCCCGGAACGACACGCGATGCAGTCGACACACACGTTGAAAACGAATACGGAAAATTCACCTTTATCGATACCGCAGGCATCCGCCGCCAGAGCAAGATCGATGACAAGATAGAAAAATACAGCGTTCTTCGCGCACACATGGCGGTAGAGCGTGCTGACGTCTGCCTTATCATGATAGACGGCTCCGAGGGCATCTCCACACAGGATGAAAAGATCGCGGGGATCGCGCACGACGCGGGCAAGGCGTGCATTATCGTTGTCAACAAATGGGATATCGTAGAGAAGGACAACAACACGGTCAATCTTTTCACAAAGGATATATACACCCACCTCTCATATATGCCCTATGCGCCCCTTCTTTTTGTCTCAGCGCTCACAGGACAGAGAATATTCAGAATATTCGAGGAGATAAAATACGTACACAACCAGGCGAATATGCGCGTATCTACAGGTATGCTCAACGACGTGCTCAATGATGCCACAACAAAGGTTCAGCCCCCCTCCGACAAGGGCAAGCGCCTCAAGATATACTATATGACACAGGCATCGGTAGCACCCCCGACCTTCGTTATCTTCTGTAACGATGCAGAGCTTTTCCATTTCTCCTACCAAAGATATCTCGAAAACTGCCTGCGCGACACCTTCGGATTCAAGGGAACTCCGATAAAGCTGATAATACGCCAACGCGGAGACGAGAAATAAGAGCGCCGAAAGGAGTAAAAAATGTTTGTAGATAACGTTAGAATACATGTAAAAGCAGGTGACGGCGGAAACGGTGCTGTTGCCTTTCACAGAGAAAAATACGTCTCTCACGGCGGTCCGAGCGGCGGCGACGGAGGTCGCGGCGGTAATATCGTGTTCAAGATAGATCCCAGCACCAACACGCTCCTCGCCTTCCGTTATAAGCACGTCTTTAAAGCGGGCAACGGCGAGGATGGCAAGAGCGAAAAATTCCACGGCAAGACAGCCGAGGACCTCGAAATACTTGTGCCCCCCGGAACGCTTATAAAGGATGCCGAAACAGGCAAGATAATCAAGGATATGTCCGATTGTGAACCGTTTATTTGCTGTAAAGGAGGTTGCGGCGGGTGGGCAACCGCCATTTTGCGACCCCCACAAGACAGATACCCATGTTTGCAAAAAGCGGAACAAAGGGCGAAGAAAAAGACCTTATTCTCGAGCTTAAAATGCTTGCAGACGTCGGGCTTATCGGCTTCCCCAACGTTGGAAAGTCCTCCATTCTTTCCCGTATAAGCGCCGCCAAGCCCAAGATTGCAAACTATCATTTTACCACACTCTCCCCCAATCTCGGTGTAATAGACACGGGCGAGGAAAAGGGATTTGTAGCCGCGGATATCCCCGGTCTTATCGAAGGTGCGGCAGACGGCGCGGGACTCGGTCACGCATTTCTTCGCCACGTTGAGCGTTGCAGACTCCTGCTTCACGTTGTGGATATCACAGGACTTGAGGGCAGAGACCCGATAGAGGATATAGAAAAGATAAATACAGAGCTACAAAAATACAGCGAGGTACTCTCCACAAGACCTCAGATAATCGTTGCAAACAAGTGTGATTCTCTCGATGACGATGCCGACCTTTCCGCGTTCAAAAAATATGTAGAGGAAAACGGATGGGAGGTAATATTCGTCTCTGCCGTAACAGGAGAAAACCTTCGTGAGCTTGTACGCCTTGTCGCAGACAAGCTTCGCGATCTGCCTCCGCTTACCATATATGAAAGCGAATACTCTCCCGATGACGTAGTAGTTAGCACAGGCGAAAGAGTAACAGAGGTAAGAGTAGAAAAGGGCGTATACTACGTCGAGGGCGAATGGCTCTTCAATCTTATGGGGCAAGTCAACCTCGACAGCTATGAATCTCTATCCTTCTTACAGCGTGTACTGCAGAAGGGCGGAGTCATCGATAAGCTGCGTGAAGCAGGCGTACACGACGGCGACACGGTAGACATCTACGGCTTTGAGTTTGACTTCGTACAATAATTAGACATTCATCTAATTATATTCAATAAGCATCCAACACAAATAATAAACGCCAATGAATTAGATGCCCATATAACATTTGTGACCAAAAACGCTTTATATACATCTAATTTGCGTGTTTTACGGAGTATAAAATTATGATAGATTTGCTGGTTTTGCAGAAACAATTCATACTTGATCACCTAAAAGAGGGCGACGTTGCCGTCGATTTTACTATGGGAAACGGTCACGATACCGAGTTCCTTTCAAAAACTGTAGGTGAGAGCGGGCAGGTGTACGCGTTTGACGTACAGCAAATGGCGCTCGAATCAACAAAGAAAAATCTTGAGGCGGCGAACTGTCCGAACAACTATACGTTGATACTTGACTCTCACCACAACGTATGTAACTACGTGCATACAAAGATCAAGGCGGGAATGTTCAATCTCGGATACCTTCCCGGCAGTGACAAGTCGGTCACGACCATGCGTGAGACCACCATCCCCGCGATTGAAGCCGCTATTTCCCTGCTTGACCGTGATTCGGTCCTATCCATTGCGGTATACCCGGGACACGCTGAGGGCGAAGCCGAGGGAAAGCTTGTGTGCGAGCTTCTTTCCATGCTCGACCGCAAAAAGCTCTGTGCAACAAAAATACAGATAATAAACTCCCCCACATCTCCATTCTTTATAGCAGTAGAAAGCAAATAAAGCCATGAACAAAAGACCGACAAAAAACACATCGCCGCCAAGACGGACCTCTCCTCCGCCGAGACGTCCGCTCACCCAAAAGGAGATAGAGCAAAGACGTGCGCGTGCGGAAGCAGCAAGACGTGCCGCAGCAAGAGAAGCGGCTCTGCGTGAAAAGATAAAGCAGGAAAATAAAAAAAGAAGAGCCGCAATGGCAAAGCTCTTCTTTTACAGATTCCTTGTATATCTTTTACTGCTTGCACTTATCCTCTCTGTCTTTTCCGTTATTTTTTTCATTAACCTTAACAAAGTGGACAAGAGCGACAAGAGCGACTTTATATACTATCTTGCCGATAATAAGAAGTCTCGCATTCCGTACGACACGGTAAAAAGAAACGGCGCGGTATACGTTAACCTCTCGGAAATCGCTGAAAAATTCGATATTTCAATTACGGGAAGTTATGATGAGCTTCGCTTCCTGCCCGATAAAAACGATGAATATGTGCGCTTTTATCCCGACAGCCGTACCGCATACGTTAACGGTAATCCTATCATTTTGAGTGTCCCCGCCGTGCTTGAAGATGAGTGCCTTTGGATACCGATAGACTTTATTACAAGATACGTGGATGGAATATCGCTTAAGTACAACGAAAAAGAGCGCACCATTACTGTAAAGCGTCTCTCATACGGAGCGATCGATAAGGCAATAACTTTTACTTTAAAAAATTCTCCCTCAATTACTGCGATTCCCGAGGAGGATGGCATCGGCTCCATTCCGGAAGCAAATTAAACAACGCGAAATGCAAATGCATTTCGCGTTGTTTTTACGTCTTGCTCATTTTCATAACAAGATTGTGAGGCAGAAGCTTTGCTACCACGCGGTAGAATTTAAAGAACGCTCTCGGCGTGTATACCGCTCTTCCCTTTTTCGCCGCATCAAGAGAGCGTGCCGCGACCTTTTCGGGATCGCAGTATGGAAGCATTTTAAACGTTTTTGAATTTCCCCTTATGTCCGCGACCTCGAGAAACTCGGTATTCATAGGCCCGGGACATACCGCGCACACGTTTATCCTTCTTTTCTTAAGCTCCTCTCGAAGCGACTTTGAAAAGCTCAACACATATGCCTTGGTCGAGGAATATACGGTCATTCTCGGTGTCGGGGCAAATGCCGCGATCGAGCAAACGTTGATGATCGAGCCGCCCTCTTTCATATACGGAAGCGCAAGCGTGCTGATAGCCGTAAGCGCTCTGCAGTTGAGATCCACCATTGCCGTCTGAGATGCGTGATCCTCATCGGCAACGTTTCCGAGCTTTCCAAGCCCTGCATTGTTCACAAGAAGCTTGACCTCTGCTCCCTTTTCCTTCAAAAGCGATGCAATGGTATCAAAACTTGACGTGTCGAAAAGATCAAGAGAAAGGATCTCACACTTCACGTCAGGCAGGCGAGATGCAAGTGCTTCCATCCTGTCCCTTCTTCGGGCAACAAGCCAGATCTCATCAAGCTCGGGATATTTTTTTGCGATCTCAAAAAGATACTCCTTGCCAAGTCCCGATGACGCCCCTGTAATAATTGCTATATTCATAAAAATCTCCGTTCGTTTTTATTTTTGATTATAGCACAAAGCGGCGCATAATTCAATCAAAATCGTTCTTGGTGTGCCTCGTTTTGTTCGCTTATACCAAAATCATACTTGCAAGAGCCCTTCATCTCGCAATTCTCACGGTTGAGACAAACACATTTTTTATCTGAAACCGAGCGTGACAATATCACGTTGCGGTCAACTCCCGAGCAATATCTCTCTATAAGCTCTCTTGTCTTGTCGTCGTGCATCACATTATCTCTCCTCTCATTTTTTGTTCATTTATTATTATATGCATCGGTATGCGCTTTTCTATTCCTTTTTTGTCGATAGAAAAAATAAAAGCGTTCCCTTTTTGATGAGAACGCTTTAAAATCATAATTTTTTCATTTTCATCTTGCGTGCCAAAAGAGTAAGAATAAGCATCACGATATACAACGCACCGATAGTAATAAATATTGCCGGCCAACCGAAATTATCTTTAATATATCCGAATGCTCCTTCTTGCACCGCCGCGCCCATATAGACTGCCCAATCAAGAATTCCGACTACAGTCGCCGCAAACGCACGGCCGCCCATATCTCCCGCAACCGCCCAAATGACACCGGTAACCATACCGAAAACGCCGAGCAAGAACAGAAGCAGAGATGCCAAAACCTGATTTTTAACAAACGGGAAAGCAAGAAGACCCAAAAATGTCACGACAGAAGCAAGTGCAAGCATCGGTTCTCTCTTTCCTTTAAAGACCTTATCGGTAATAAACGGAAATACGAACATTGCACACGCCTGACCGATGGGTAAAAGGATCGAACTGAAGATCGCGCTCTTTATGTCCATATTTTGTGCTTCTTTAAAATATGTCGGCATCCAACTCAGCAGTCCGTAACGTCCAACCCCCGCAATAGCCGAAATAAGGCAGAAAACAATGACCTTCGGCTCCGAGAAAAGCACCTTGTACGGGAAGAAAAATCCCTTCTTTTCAACCTCTTCGCAAAGAGCAAGATCACGTGCCGCCGCTTCCTTATCCTCTTCTTCAAACGGAGCAAGTCCCACATCTTCGGGCTTCTCTTTAAAGAGGAAAATAAATGCAACAAGTGCGATCACAAGCGGTATTATCGGATATCTGAATGCTGCTCTCCAGCCCCATTCGGGATTGAGCATAAGACAGAGTGTCACACAAAGATAGGTAACCACCTGACCGACACCCGAAAACGATGTAGCAAGTCCCGACGCAAATCCGCGGTTCTTTTTCGGCCACCATTTATTAAGTACGCCAAGTCCGTTTGACCACACCATAGACTGTGCAAAGCCATTTATTCCCCAAAGAACCGCGATCACAGGGATCGAGTGTACAAAGGATATCAAAACATTCAATACCGACGAGAGCAATACACCGAGCGCCATATAGCGCTTGTAGCCGACTATTGCACCAAGCCGCCCGTTTATAAGCTGACCGAAAGCATAACACCAAAACAGAGCCATGCCTATACCTGCGCTTATCCCCGCCGTAGTGGTGCCAAGATCGCTTGCCATGGCATCCTTGACCAGGTTGATGTTCTGACGTCCGTTGTAAAAGAACATATACATCAAGCCAAAGCTGAGAAGCACCCGCCAAGCATAGGAAGTGAACTTCTTATGATCCGAGACGGAATATCCGTATGTAAAATTCTTATTCATCATGCGAATATCTTCTTATCTGCCTCGTCAAAGGGAAGAATGTCCGCAGTAACGCGAGCGTGGTCGCTCTGATTGTCTATCTCGTCTATGTAGTAACCATCATACGAAAAAGCGCGCACGTTGAGTGCGGGGAATATTTCGTTGAGCGCATTTTCAGCATAGCACTTGTCCTTGCCGTCGTGGATAAATTCAACGACCTTGCCTATCCAAGCAGCAGCTGTTGCCTTTTCCATCTTATAGAAGGGCTGGAACGCAAAGCAATCCTCGTCAAAGATGCTGATGGAGACCTCGTGTACCTTGCCGTCTACGATCCTACCCTTGAAATCCTTTTCGGGAAGCGCCTTTTTGAAGTTTACAGTAGCGGT
>JAZNZQ010000219.1:0-5800 GCA_045595035.1 Eubacteriales bacterium
CATCTTTATCTTTTCTTGCTCGGTGAGAAGGCAGGTCTCGATTATTACCTTGAGTATTTTATCGCCGCAAGCCGCCTTTATCGCCTTTATCTCGTTTAAGATAACGTCGTATTTCTTATCCTTGAGGTGGCCGACGTTAATGACCATATCGACCTCGTCCGCGCCGTTCTCTATGGCATTTGCGGCTTCAAACACCTTTGCTTCTGTTGTGCTGTAGCCGTTCGGGAAGCCGATGACCGTGCATATCGCAAGCTTGTCGCCTACGTATTTCTTGGCATCTTTTACAAAGGATGCGGGTATGCATACCGAAGCTGTTTCGTATTTTATCCCGTCATCGCATATCGACCTTATCTCCTCCCATGTGGAATCAACGCGAAGAAGAGTGTGGTCTACTGCAGAAAGAATTCTTTTTATATCCATTAGCTTGTACCTCTTTTCATTATTTGTATTTTCAGTATATCACATATAAAAACAAATTTCAAATCTATTTGGCAAATCTCCTTGATTTATTTTCAGGTTTGATATATAATAAAAAGGTCATACATACGGGTATGCACTAATTTTTCTTTGGAGAATGGAAATGTACAGAATAGCAGAGAAAAAGGTCTTGAATCCGACGGTCATACAGCTTCAGATAGAAGCACCGCTCGTTGCAAAAAAGGCAAGACCGGGACAGTTTATAATCCTTCGCGTCGACTCTGACGGAGAGAGGATACCGCTCACAGTTGCGGGTACGGATAAGAAAAAGGGAACTGTTAAGATAATTTTTCAGGTGGTAGGCGGTACTACCAAAAAGCTCTCTTACAAGGAAGAGGGCGAATATATAGAGGATTTCGTAGGACCTCTCGGTGAACCGACACATATTGACGGGCTTAAGAGGGTCTGCATCGTCGGCGGCGGTGTGGGATGCGCTATCGCTATGCCTATCGCAGAAGCACTTCACGCGGCGGGAGCCGAGGTCACAAGTATTATCGGCTTTAGGAATCGCGACCTTCTCATACTCGAGGATGAGTTCAAAGCTTGTTCCGACACGCTTCGCATCATGACCGATGACGGCTCGTACGGTGAGCACGGAAACGTTACTGCACCTCTTCGCTCGATGCTTGAGTCGGGTGAGAGATTTGATATGATCATAACGATAGGTCCGCTTATAATGATGAAATTCGTAGTTGAGACAGCGCGCCCCTTCGGCGTGCCTGTGACGGTTTCTATGAACCCCATTATGATAGACGGTACGGGTATGTGCGGCGGTTGTAGACTCACTCTTAACGTGGACGGCAAAAAGGTCACAAAATTTGCGTGTGTCGACGGCCCCGAATTCAACGGCTACGAGGTCGATTTTGACGAAGCAATGTCACGCGGAAGAATGTATGCGGATTTTGAGCGCCATGCTCACGACTCTGCCTGCAATCTGTTTTCGAAAGAGGTGAAATAAATGGCAAAGGCAAATATGTCACCTACAAGAAATATTATGCCTACACAGGATGCCAAGGTAAGAGCGCACAATTTCGATGAGGTCGCACTTGGATACAGCGAAGAGCAGGCGCTCGATGAGGCGATGCGTTGTCTTTCTTGCAAGAATATGCCCTGTGTTGACGGCTGCCCCGTAAAGATACACATCCCCGAATTTATCGCCAAGATTAAGGATGGCGATTTTGAGGGCGCGTATCAGGTAATATCACGCTCCTCCTCGCTTCCCGCTGTCTGCGGACGTGTATGTCCACAGGAAACACAGTGCGAGTCAAAATGCGTGCGAGGCATCAAGGGTGAGTCGGTCGGTATCGGCCGCCTTGAGAGGTTCGTTGCCGATTGGCACAATACCTTCGTGGCGGAAGCTCCTGCACGTCCCGCATCAAACGGGCACAGAGTTGCCGTTGTAGGTTCGGGTCCCTCGGGACTTACCTGTGCGGGCGACCTTGCAAAGAAGGGCTATGACGTGACTGTATTTGAGGCGCTTCATACCGCGGGCGGCGTACTTGTTTACGGAATTCCCGAGTTTAGACTTCCAAAGGCAATAGTCGCAAAAGAGGTAGACACGCTAAGGGCACTCGGTGTGAAGATAGAAACAAACGTTGTTATCGGCAAGACGCTTACGGTGGACGAGCTTTTTGAGGACGGATTTGAAGCGGTATTTATCGGCTCTGGCGCGGGACTTCCCAACGTTATGGGTATCCCCGGAGAGTCGCTTAAGGGAGTGTACTCCGCAAACGAGTTTTTGACAAGAAGCAATCTTATGAAGGCGTATCTTGTCGATCCCGAGACACCCATAATGAAGGGCGGAAGCGTTGGGGTGGTCGGCGGCGGCAACGTTGCGATGGATGCCGCAAGAACAGCATTGCGTCTCGGCGCCGATAAGGTCTATATAGTTTACAGACGTTCAATGGACGAGCTTCCCGCAAGACGCGAGGAGGTCGAGCACGCAGAGGAGGAGGGAATAGAATTCCGCCTGCTTTGCAATCCCATCGAGATACTTGGATATACCAATCCCGATAACCCGCGCGACCCGAAAAACGGATTCGTTACGGGAATGCGTTGCGTGCGAATGGAGCTTGGAGAGCCGGATGAAAGAGGAAGACGCCGTCCGGTCGTTATCCCCGAAAGCGAATTTGAGATAGAGGTCAATACGGTCGTTATGTCTATCGGAACCTCTCCCAATCCTCTTATAAAATCCACCACGGACGGACTCGAGGTCAACTCCCGCGGCGGTATCATCGTAAACGAGGACGGACTTACCTCCAGAGACGCGGTATACGCAGGCGGCGATGCGGTCACCGGTGCGGCGACTGTAATCTCGGCTATGGGCGCAGGCAAAACTGCGGCTCGCGCAATAGACGAATATCTTTCCAAATAAACCAAAGGACGAGAACTTCTCGTCCTTTTCTTTATATTATTCTGTTAAAGTGTTGACAAAGTGAGATGGCAGGGGTAAAATATAAAATGAACAGGTTCATAAAAAGAGGTGAACAGATGAAAAAGAAAAGAATTATAGTGCTTTCTTCGGTCGTTTTGGTTGTGCTCATCATAATCCTCGCTTTTGCGGCTTATCTCGGTGATTACTATCATGCCGACGATGCATCCATTGCCGCGTTTATTTCTCAATATGACGTCAAGACCGAGAATATCGGTAATATTACCGTATTCGGTACGGGAGAAGAGAAGTACGGTTTTATCTTTTATCCCGGCGGAAAGGTAGAGGCCGATGCGTATATTCCGCTTATGTGTGCGCTCTCTGATAAGGATGTTTTCTCGGTGCTTGTCGAGATGCCCGGAAACCTTGCCGTACTTGATATCAACGCGGCTGACGGGATCTCCGAAAAATATCCCATGATTGAAAATTGGTATATCGGAGGTCACTCGCTCGGCGGTTCTATGGCGGCGGCTTATCTTGAAAATAATACCGATGAATATTGCGGTCTTGTTTTGCTCGGCTCATATTCAACGGCCGACTTTTCCGAGAGCAATATCCGTGCGCTGTCACTTTACGGAAGCGAGGATAAGGTCATGAATAGAGAAAAGTACGAAAAGTACAAGAAGAATCTTCCGAAGGATACGATCGAAGCCGAGATCGAGGGCGCTTGCCACGCATATTTCGGAATGTACGGCGAGCAGGACGGCGACGGTGTACCCACGATCGAATGTGAAAAGCAGATAAATGTTACCGCAAATTCCATAAAAGAGTTCATTTTAAGAGGAGATACAGATGCCGAAAATAATTGAAAATGTTCGTGAACAGCTTCTTTGTGAAGCAAAAAGGCAGATAGCCGAGCGCGGATATGCAAACACGACCATTCGCTCTGTTGCGGGCGAGTGCGGTCTTGCCGTGGGCACGGTATATAATTATTTCAAATCGAAGGATATGCTTATTGCCTCTTTTATGGCAGAGGATTGGCATAAATGTACCGAAAAGATTAAAAATTGCCCTACAAACGATAAAAAGACATTCCTTCGCTGTATCTATGAGTCTTTGTCCGATTATTCGGATAAGCATAAAATGCTCTTTGATGATGCAGACGCGGCAAAGGTCTTTGCATCGGTATTTTCTGTGCGACACACACAGTTAAGAGATCAGATAGCAGCTTTTATCCTGCCGATATGCGAAGCCGATAATGCGGAATTTGTCTCTGACTTTGCCGCGGAGTCGATCATCTGTTGGACTATGGCAGGAGTCGATTTTGAAGAGCTTTACAACGTAATAAAAAAAAATAATTATATAAAAGGAGTAAGAAAATGAGCAGTTTTGAAAACCTTCGCATCGTGGATAATTTTTATCAGACATCTCTGTTTTTCCCGATGCCCACAGTTATCATCAGCACTCTTTGTGAGGATGGTACCACAAGTCTCGGTCCGTATTCGCTGGTTCAGCCATACTACGTTGCGGGTAAAGACTACTATGCGATGTTGCTCTGTTGCCGCAATTCATCGAATACGGCGCAGAACATCCTTCGAAACGGCAAATGCACACTCAATTTCATTGATGACAAGCCCTCGACCTTCAAGGAAGCGGTAAAGCTTTCCTGGCCGGGAGACAAGCCTGAGGAAAAAATGCCCAAATGCAATTTCAAACTTGAGAAGAGCTTGCTTGAAGAAGAAACGGGCGAGGAGAGACCTATGGTGCTGACCGATGCTATCGAGGCTATCGAATGCACTTGGATGAGAGAGCTTGACGGTGCTGATAAGGACGAGGCAGGCGAGCTTAACGGCTACGAGGGACCTTATCACGATTTTAACGGTATTACGAGTAAGTTCGGCGCGCACTTTATTCTTCGCGTAGATAAGATACTTATGAAGAAGAAGTACAGCGATGCTATCATAAACGGCGTTCGTGCAAAGGATTTTCCCGCGCTTCCCGTTGACTACGGTTATCGCGACTCCAAGAATTTCTGGTTCCACAGAAAGACAAAGATGAGAGCCGAGCTTCTTCAGATGCGTCAGGCCTCTCTTGAGTCTGTTCGATATGCCGCAGACCGCGCGGATGATACCGTAAAATTTACCGACGAGGCACTTATGACCATCCTCGGCGTGCCGAGAGTATTTCTCTCTGTCGTGCTCAAGGGCTGTGTTTCCTGGGCAAAAGAGAACAACGTAACGCTCATCACTGCAGAGCATATGCAGATAATCAACGACAAGCGTTCTAAAGAGAAAAACAAAAAGTAATAAATAAAGGAGATTTTTGAAATGAAAGTAGTATTGGCAGGTGCTTTTGGAAATCTTGGTGCTGATGTTCTTAAGTGCCTTTGTGCAGACGGCCACGAGGTTATTGCTGCCGATCTTCGCGAGACGGTCGTCGAGGGCTGCGAGGGGAAGTATACCTTTAAGGCTATCGACGCAACAGACCCTGAAAGCATGAAGGGACTTTGCGACGGCGCGGACGTTGTTATAACAACGGTAGGTCTTACGGGTGCGTCCACCAAAGTGACCTCTTACGACATTGACTACAAGGGCAATATGAATCTTTATGCCGAGGCAAAGGCTGCAGGCGTCAAGAAATTCAATTACGTATCTGTTATCTCCTGCGACGAGGCAGGCGCAGAAGATGTTCCCATGCTTCATGCAAAGTACCTCGTTGAAGAAGAGATAAAGAAAGAGAATATGGACTGGGTCATCTACCGCCCCACGGGATATTTCTACGATATTGCAAAGGTGTTCAAGCCCTACGTTGACAAGGGAGAGATGCAGCTTCTCAAGGGCTTTGGCGGAGTCAAGGCGAACGTTGTAGATTGCCCTGATTTTGCTCGTTTTATCGTTGACCATATGAATGATACCAACGTTACGTATAATGTTGGCGGTAAGGAGACCTATA
>JAZNZQ010000220.1:0-4913 GCA_045595035.1 Eubacteriales bacterium
AAAACAATTTTTCCTAAAAATGTTTTCCCCGCTTTTCATCAACAAAATATAAGCTCGTCGACCTCTTTAAGCGAGGGGAAAGTGAAATCGGGCTTGTCCTTCTCCTCTGCGCGCTCAACGTCCTCGGCTGTTGTCTCACCCGAGAGCACAAGCACGCTTGTTACGCCGTGGCGCTTGCCGAGTGCTATATCGGTATAGAGTCTGTCACCGAAGATGCACATCTTCTCCTTCGAGACGCCTGTCACCTCACAGATCATATCGACAGTCTCGGAATAGGGTTTGCCGAAGTATGTCGGCACCTTACCCGTGGATGCCGTAACGAGTGCAGCGATAGCACCGCTGTCGGGAATAAAGCCGTCCTCGGTCGGACAGTTGAAATCGGGGTGCGTGGAAAGGTATTCCGCGCCACCTCTAACATATCTGCAGACCGCCTCGAGCTTCTTGTAGGTTACCGAGGTATCAAAGCTTGTGATACCGATGTCGGCGGTTTTTTCATTTTCGTCAATAATGTTGATACCCGCCGCCTTGAAATCCTCAACGAGCTCATCTGTGCCGACAAGATAAACGCTCTTGCCCGCTCTGTGACGGAGCAAAAACTCGCGTGTAACGTCGCCCGAGGTCATGATCTCCTCGCGTGTCGCCTCAAAGCCGAGCTTGTTAAGCTTTGTAACGTAAAAATCCGAGGTGTGCGACGCGTTGTTTGTGAAAAATAGCACACGTCTGCCGCTTGCGCGGAGGTTCTTGATAAACTTGACGGCAAAATCGAACACATTGTATCCGAGGTATATCGTGCCGTCCATATCAAATATGTATAGTTCTTTATTCGAGAGAGTGTTTTTCATTGCTGTCTCCTTTTAATCGCTTTGTCTAAACAATTTTATCACACTATTGATTTTTTTGCAACAAGATGATACAATAATGATAGAATAATGACAAAACGGTCACACGGCCGTTCATTTTGAAAGGCAAAGACAATGAAAGTAGTTATTGGAATAGATGTCGGCGGCAGTACGACAAAAATAGTCGGATTCAAGGAGGAGGGAAACACCAAGACCCTCGTCCAGCCCATTTTTGTGCGCGCGACCGATCCGACCACATCAATATACGGTGCATTCGGACGCTTTACGAGTGAAAACGGCTTTGAGCTCTCCGACATTGACCGCATAATGCTCACGGGCGCGGGCGCGGCATCTATTACAAAGCCGCTCTACGGACTCAAATGCGAGCATGTTCCCGAATTCTCCTGCATCGGGCGCGGCGGAATATACCTCTCGGGTCTTGACGAAGCGATCGTAGTCAGCATGGGCACGGGCACAGCACTCATTCACTCAAAGAAGGACGGCACGCTCGAATATCTCGGCGGCACGGGTGTCGGCGGCGGCACGCTTGTCGGTCTCTCGCGCCAGATGCTCGGTATGAGCGATATCAATCACATAGAAGAGCTCTGCTGTGGCGGAGACCTCTCAAAAATAGACCTTCGCGTAAAGGATATCGTAAAATCCTCATACAAAAATATGTCGGACGATCTGACGGCGGCAAATTTCGGTAACGTAAGCGACATAGCAACCAAGAGTGACATTGCGCTCGGTATCGTCAATATGGTCTCGGAGACTATCGCAATGATGTCGATCTTCGCAGCGCGCAATTTCGGACTTTCCGATATCGTTCTCACCGGCAACCTCACAACGATGAAGCCGGTACGCGAGGTGTTCAAATCGATGGAGCCGATCTTCGGCGTGAATTTCATCATTCCCGACAATTCGCAATTCGGCACGGTCATCGGCGCGGCATTGACGGAGTAAAAGAATAATAAACAGGCGGAAAAAACCTTTTTAAGTAAAAAGGTTTTTCCCGTGCCCTTTTCCAAAATTTTTTAAAAATATGAGTAAGATATACTTTTTCGGTTCGTACAAATATAAAACTGTACGGACTTTTTTAATGCAATGTCTTGACTTTGAGTACTGCTTATGATAAAATAACATACGATATATAACAATTGTTATATCAAGGAGGAAAATATGCCGCCCAAAGTAAAAATAACAAAAGATGATATAATAAAAACCGCCGTAGAGCTTGTAAGAAAAAGTGGGGCGGGCTCTGTAAACGCGCGCTCGATTGCCGCATCGCTTGGATGCTCGACTCAACCGATATTCTCAAACTTCACCTCGATGGAGGAGCTTGAAGAGAAGACGGTCGGCGCGGCGTATGGACTTTATCTTGATTTCATCAAGTCAGAGCTTGATAGTGGGAAGTATCCGCCGTACAAGGCATTCGGCATGGCGTACATACGCTTTGCAAGAGAAGAAAAGGAGCTGTTCAAGCTTTTATTTATGCGCGACAGAACAGGCGAGGACATCTCACCGACAAGGGATTTTGAGGAATCGGCAGATATGATAATGAAGTCGAACGGCGTGTCGTACGATGTGGCAAGACTCATGCACCTTGAGATGTGGGCAACGGTACACGGCATCGGAGTAATGCTTGCCACATCGTTTTTACCGCTTGACGAGGAGCTTATCAGCCGCATGCTGAGCGACACCTACAATGGTCTTTGCGCTCGCCACACAAGCCAGGAGGACAACAATGGAAGCAATTAAAGCCGAAGCGCTCACAAAGCGCTATAAGGATGTATGCGCGGTCGACCGCCTTGATCTAAATGTACGGAAGGGAGAGCTGTTCGCCCTTCTCGGTGTGAACGGCGCGGGCAAAACGACTACCATTAAAATGCTCTCCTGCCTTACCGCGCCCACAAGCGGAGATGCATATCTGATGGAAAAAAGCATTACGAATGATGCTTCTGCAGTAAAATCTATTATAGCCGTCTCACCGCAGGAAAGCGCGATCGCACCGGGACTTACGGTAAAAGAAAACCTTGAGCTTATGTGCGGCGTGCATTCCTTTGAAAAAGAAAAACGAATCCAAAAAATAAATGAGCTGACCGAGCTTTTAGGACTCACGTCACATATAAACAAAAAAGCTGGCAAGCTGTCGGGAGGTTGGCAGCGTCGGCTCAGCATTGCAATGGCGCTTATAAGTGAGCCGGAGATTGTTTTTCTCGACGAGCCGACTCTCGGGCTTGACGTTCTTGCGAGATCCGATCTATGGGATATCATTCGCTCGCTCAAGGGTAAGATCACGATAATTCTTACAACGCACTATATGGAGGAGGCCGAAGCGCTCTCGGATCGCATCGCAATAATGAAGGATGGCAAGCTCCTCATTTGTGACAGCGCCGACAAAATAAAGCAAGCGGCAAAAACAGACAGTTTTGAGGAGGCGTTTATACGCATCGTTAAGGGGGTGGCAAAATGAGGATGCTCACGTTTGCAAGAAAAAATGCAAGGGAAATGCTTCGCGATCCGCTGAACCTCGCATTCGGGCTCGGCTTTCCGCTTGTACTCATTCTCCTGCTCAGCGCCATACAGGCAAACATTCCGGTTCCGCTTTTTGAGATACAGCATCTCGCACCCGGCATTTCGGTCTTTGGGCTATCATTTATGACCCTTTTCTCTGCCACGATAATATCAAAGGACAGAGGCAGCGCGCTTCTCTGCCGCCTTTACACCACTCCGATGACTCCCGCCGATTTCATTCTCGGGTACACGCTTCCCATGATTCCGATCGCCATTCTCCAAGCAGCCGTCAGCTACGTTGCGGCGATCGTTCTTGGACTTGATATAACCGTCAACATTTTATTAGCGCTTATTTTCATAATTCCCGTGTCACTTTTATATATCGCGCTTGGACTCCTTTGCGGAAGCGTTCTCTCCGATAAGCAGGTCGGCGGTATATGCGGTGCGCTTCTGACAAATCTCTCTGCTTGGCTCTCGGGCATCTGGTTCGATCTCGATCTTGTCGGCGGAGCTTTCAAGAAGATCTCCTACGCGCTTCCCTTCGTACACGCGGTCGATATGGAGCGCGCCGTACTCTCGGGCAAGCTTTTGGATGCTCTTCCACATCTTATCTTTGTGCTCGGATACACGGCAGTAATTCTTATATTAGCAATATTACTCTTTCTCGAGCAAATGAAAAAGCAATAAAAAAGCCCCGACCGAAGTCGGGACTTTTTTATTATTTCTCTTCCTTAGCGGGCTCGTTTTCGATGAGCTTTATGAGAGCCATCTCAGCTGCGTCTCCTCTACGGGGTCCGAGCTTGAATATCTGAGTGTATCCGCCGTTTCTATCCTGGTAAGAGGGTGCGATCTCATTAAAGAGCTTTGTTACGACCTCTTCCTTTGTGATGTAAGCAAGAGCTGCACGACGCGAAGCGAGTGTGTTCTTCTTGCCAAGTGTGATCATTTTCTCTGCAACAGAACGAACTTCCTTTGCTCTTGTGAGTGTTGTCTCAATGGAGCCATTTTCGAGCAAGTAAGTTACCATACCTCTCAACATAGCTTTTCTGTGAGCTGTTGTTCTGCCGAGTTTTCTTGTTCCGGGCATGTTGTTCCCTCCTTTTAGATGTAGTTTATTACATTAAAGTTTTAGCTTACTCTTCCTCTTTCTTAAGCTCGAGGCCGAGAGCGTGCAATTTCTGAATGACTTCTTCAAGCGATTTCTTACCGAGGTTTCTGACCTTGATCATATCTTCCTCAGTTCTGCTGGTCAAGTCCTCAACCGTATCTATGCCTGCGCGCTTCAAGCAGTTGAAGCTACGTACAGACATGTCAAGCTCCTCAATGGTCATCTCAAGGACTTTTTCTTTCTTGGTTTCTTCTCTTTCAACCATTATCTCTGCGCTCTTTGCTTCATCGGAAAGGTCTACAAAGAGGTTGAGATGCTCGTTGAGTATCTTGGCTCCGAGCGATACCGCTTCTCTTGCAGAGAGCGTACCGTTGGTCAAAACGTCAAGCGTAAGCTTATCAAAGTCTGTGATATTACCTACACGGGTATTGTCAACCTGGTAGCTTACGTTG
>JAZNZQ010000221.1:0-2455 GCA_045595035.1 Eubacteriales bacterium
CAGCCGCCGACGATATCTCCCCTGAAGCCGTGCTCGGCGAGCCTGTCAATTATAAGTCTTGCTCCCTCGGGAAGCCTCATTTTGATCTCCATTCTTTCAGAAAATTTCAAAAAATGCGCATACGTATCCCTGCTTTTGCGCCGAAAATGTCTTAATACTCAGGCTTTTGCGTGTGCGTTCTTTACGCCCATTATGCCCTTATGATCAAAATTCAGCGCATACGTATCCCATTTTTTACGCCTGCGCCTCTCCGAGCGCGTCGAGAAGAAGGCGAAGCATAACGTCATAGCCGTCGTTGTTCGGGTGAAGCCCGTCACCGAGAAGCGACTCAAGGGGCTTGCCCGTACGGCGAAGGTACTCGTTCATTGCGTCGTAGAGCGAGATAAGCGCGAAGCCGCGCTCAGCGCTCGCAAGCTTATAGAGGTCGGCTATATCCTTCATATGAAGTATGCGCCAATAGTCCGCTCCGTCCTTTTCGTTTTCGGCTGTGGCGGGAATGTTCGCGACGAATATAACGGGAACGCCTGCCGCGCGGAATTTCGCGTCGAGGGCAAGAACGTTCGAATAGAAGGTATCGATCATCTCGTTGCGGTCGCGCTTCGTCCCCGTTTTCATATACTGATGGCGGTTATTCGTGCCTATGGTACAAATGACGAGATCGTCCGACTCCGAGACGAGCGTGTCGAAATGGTTTATTACGAACTCGATCGCCGTTCCCGTGCAGGCGTTGTTGATAACCGTCGCGCCGTAGCGCTCCGCCATAAGCTCCGCAAAGCTCTTCGCCCAGCAATAGCCGTTCGGGTTTCTTTTAAACTCCTCGACGATCGGCTCGCCGTCCTGCTTGAAGCCCGTACCGCCGACGCCGTGCGTGATCGAGTCACCGAGAAGCTTTATCACGGGGCTTCTCTTCCCTTTTATATTATTGAACAGCTCTTTTGCATTCATTTTGTTCACCTCAAAAATATGGTTTAATAGGTAAAATATTTCTACTAATATTATATTTTAACACACGCGCGTGAATAAATCAAGGTGTTTGTTATTATGACCGAAACCAAATATGCTGAAATATATCTTCACTTTTCAGTCACGGTCTGACAATTCGGAAAGGATGCCATACCAATATGACGAATTGAGTGTAACATCACAAATTTCATTACGGGGGGTACTATTCAAGTACATTTCGTATACCGTTTCAAAGTTCTCAATATCCAGCCTTCTGCGCACCGTGATCCTTGAACACTTTGTATGATTTCTTCCCGCCTCAATATAAACGTTTTTGTCATCTGCATACGCATAAAACCACACGCCGCCATTTCGTGTGATGACGTCTCGCGGTCTTTCATTAAACGATTTTAATATTTCTTCCAAAGTTAATTTTTTCATTGTTTCGACTCCTTTTTTCGATATTTCAACCATCTCTGTCTCATCGCCAAAAACATATTCGTGCACAAGCGGCTTTCCGAAATGCTGCTCATTCCTTTTTACGTCCAGCCCGTGAACGGTAAAGCCGTATATAGCCAGTCGGCGTTTCCAAGCCTCATATCCTTCTTTTTTCTTCTGGTTTTTGATTTTCTCCCAGGTTTTATCACGCAGATAATACTCATACCCATAGGTAGAAATCAAATATTTCTTCCTGGATTTTTTGCGCGACCGCTCAGCTCTCCTACGCTCTGCTATTCTGTCACCTTCTCTTAACCACTTATAAATATAGTATCTTGCAAAGCAATTCATTTCACAGCTTATATTGTATCTCGTAGGTTGATGAGAAGCCGCTCGCCGTTTCACGCACGACAATGTCACCGGACTTCATACACTGCTTCATCGCGTTGCAGACTGCCGGCATACGGCTTTTCAAGCCCAACGCCTTGTGGACGTCATTCGCCTTAAGATTAAGCTCCGTAGCCCCCTTCTCCAAAGCGTTTTTCTTTAAGCCCATAATATACTCTTTGATTTCGGCTGTTCCGAGTTGCTTTTTAGCGTCCTCCTTCTTGAGCGCGGAAAGCTGCTCCACCTTTTCCTCAAGAGTCTTTACCCTTACTAACAGTTCAAGAATGATTTTTTCATATTCCATAGTGATCCCCTCCTCTTTTGAGATTATTATATCATAGCAACTATAAGTTGTCAATAGTTTTCTCTAAGTTTTTTGATAGTTTTATAGAAGCAACTAAAAAACCGACCGCAAGGGTCGGTTTTTTTAGAAAACGTACAAACGGTGCGTGAGTGTAGGAAAAACGCAAAATGGGGTGTTAGAGTCAGATCAGCTCCAGATGGATATAATTTTCCTTGGCATACCTTGCCGCGGCACTTCCTTCCTCTGCGAAAACGGTAATACCGTAACAATGGCGGAAGCAGTCACGTCCCATATATGTGACCGACGAGGGGATCGTAATGCTTTTAAGCGACGAGCAAAATGCGAAGCAGTGATCTTCTAACGCCGTGACCGATGAGGGAATCG
>JAZNZQ010000222.1:0-5609 GCA_045595035.1 Eubacteriales bacterium
CCCATGCTCATCTCTTGCAGGTGCAAAAAGCATTTTCCAAAGAGAAAAAATAAAGATCAGAGAATATGTAGAAGAATAACATGATATATTTCGACAACGCCGCAACGACATTTCCGAAGCCCGCGAGTGTTGTCAGGGAGATAAAAAGGTGCATGACGCACTATTGCGGGAATCCGGGAAGGAGCTCGCATAAGCTCTCCCTCGCATCCGCAGAGAAGATATATGAGTGCAGGTCGGCGCTCTCGGAAATGTTCGGAGCGAATGACCCAGAGAAGGTGGTATTCACCTACAACACGACCTATGCGCTCAATATGGCAATAAAAAGCACGGTAAAAAAGGGAGACCACGTCCTCATAAGTGAGCTTGAGCACAATTCTGTGCTGCGCCCCATAGTAAAGCTTTGCAAGTGCGGCTTCTGTGACTACGACATCTTTCCTTGTGCCTTTATGGCTGACAATGATATTATCAGCGCAATAAATGCGCTCATACGAAGAAATACAAAAGCCATCGTTTGCACACACGCATCAAACGTGTGCGGTATCACGCTTCCGATAGAGAAGATAGGTGCGCTTTGCAAAGAAAAGGGCATTCGCTTCATCGTCGATGCGGCACAAAGCGCGGGGATCTATGATATTGATATGAAGCGGACGGGGATCGATATCCTCTGTGCTCCCGGACACAAAGCGCTGTACGGTCCGCAAGGCGTTGGATTTGCGATATTCACGGACGGCTATGAAGACTCCGAAACGCTCATAGAGGGCGGGAGCGGTGTCAATTCGCTTGACGAGGATATGCCCGATTTTCTGCCCGAGCGCTTTGAAGCAGGCACGCTTGCCACACCCGCCATCGCAGGACTTCTTGAAGGAATAAGATTCGTAAAAGAAGTGGGAACAGATGAAATAAGAGAAAAAGAGTCTGCGCTCGCGCGCCGACTTGCCGACGTTTTAAGCAGTACAAGGGGTGTGACCCTCTACGCTCCCGAATATGAGGGCAATACCCTGCTCTTTAACATCGACACACTCACGCCCGCACGAGCCGCCGCCGCATTTGACAAAAACGGCATATGCCTTCGCAGCGGCTTCCATTGCTCACCGCTCTCCCACTCCGCACTCGGCACGGGAGAGGACGGAGCACTGCGCGCCGGACTTGGATTTTTTAACACCTATGAAGAGATCGAGCTTTTTTACAAATGCTTGAAGGAAACGGTTTTCAACGCATAAAAATATCCCGAGGTGCTGCCTCGGGATATTCTTTAATTCCATTTATCAAGCCATTGCTTAAGATTATTGGTCTTTTTCTGTTTTTTGACGATCTCAATGATCTTGTCAAGCTCGGCGGCCATTGCACGCGCCTCTGCCTTCTTCTTCTCATCAACTATAGCCGCTATCGCCTCGTCACTGTAGGCGGTCTCTCGTGCGATCTCCGCTACTCTGTAGAAAGAAGTCTTCATCTCATATCCGAAAAGATACTCACCGTCAACTACCGCATACGGCAGAGCGCAGATAACACTGTCATAGTCTTTTTCCGGAATATTAAGAAGCACGACTGTGTAAGTTACACTCGTTTCATCCTGTGCATATATCTTTTTTGCAGGAACGTCAAGTGTCTTCTGAGTTTCACAATTCTTATAGTAATCCTTCACGCTTGTATAGCCCGCATTTTCAAGCTCAAATTCGGGAATAAGCAACATACCGAAGGTAACGTCCGCCCCCTCGTATGCATACGTGCCCTCAATGCCAAAATCTGCCTTCTTAAAGTTCGCACCGAAGCGAAGTCCGGCGCTGTATTCGTTGGTCTCGGGTCTGATAGATGCTCCGAGATTTGTTATTCTGTATACGATCACCAACTCATACGTGCCTTTTGCCGTATCGCGTCCGGTCTCGCGATCCCAGTCAGTACCCTTGGTTATCGCATCCCATTCCGCATCTGTTCCGGTATAATTTATTGTTTCGAGATTAAGGCACTCGGAAAATGCATAATTGCCTATGCTTGTAACCCCGTCTTCGATTACTACCATTGTTATTGTGCTTCTGTAACTATACCACGGGGCATTACCGGAATCCCAATCCGCCATATCCCCATCACCGTAAATCGTCAGCATTTCCGCATCATCGAGCACCCACGTAAGATTATCACCATCAGCGCCGCACGTGCCGCTTGCAATCTCTGCCGCAGACACCGATACGCACGCGATAGCAACCAATACGACCACTATCGCCGCAAAAAATAACAGCTTCTTTTTCATAAAAGATCCTCCTGTTTTTATCATAGTCCATTCCTTTTGTAGTTAAAATTTAACTTAAAAATAACATATAAGTGCATTTTATTCAATAGTTTTTTTAAAAAACTTTTCCGAAATATGAAAAAGCTTGCCGAATGAGCAGATTTTCCATGGGAGATCTTAATAAAAAGCGGAATGCAGAAGGGCGTTGTGTTAAATAGAACACAACGCCCTTCTCTGCCGTTATTATCAGTCAATTGTTTTATCGATCTTAAATCTCTGTATCTTGCGAAGGGTATTCTTCGGGAATTCCTCCTCGCGCACGCGGGTTATCGCAATTTTTTTATACGGAACAGTATTCTTGTTATACTCGTCTATATACGGCTTGAAGTGAGCATCCTTGTCCTCGATGCCGTTCTTCTCAAAAAATTCCTTATCGGGGAATATTTCCGCAACTATAGCGTTATGCTCAACGCCGCGCTTGCTTTCACCCTCGTATACGACGATATCAATGATACCGGGAACGGCTATAAGCTCGTTCTCGATCTCCTCGGGGTAAACGTTCTTTCCGTTGGAGAGAATGATGAGGTTCTTCTTACGGCCTGTGATGTAGAGAACGTTGTTTTCGTCAAGCTTACCGTAGTCGCCGGTTCTGAAATATCCGTCGGAATCGAAGGCATCGTTTGTCGCCTCTTCATCTTTGTAATATCCGAGCATTATGTTCGAGCCCTTTACGCAGATCTCGCCCTCGCCGTCCTCGTTGGGGTCGTTTATCTTGACCGTGTCGATATCAAGCACGTTTCCTACGCTTCCGGGAACAACGTTAAGACTTCTGTTTACCGCAACGATGGGCGCGCACTCTGTAATTCCGTAGCCGTTGAGTGTAGAGATGCCTATCGCCTCAAAGAACTCAAGGATCTCGGGGTTGATCGGTGCGCCGCCCGAGATGATCATGCTGACCTCGCCGCCGAATGCCGCACGGATAGCACCGAAGAGCTTCTTACGCATATCGATACCGATCTTACGCATACCGTTGCTCATCTTTATCATCTTTGCAACGAACTCTGTCTTGCCCTGCTCTTTTATGTTGGCGCGGATCTTACGGTAGAAGGTCTCGAGGTAAAGCGGAACGAGGCAAAGATGTCCGGGCTTCTGCTCACGAAGCTCCTTCTGTACGTAACGGATGCCCGCAGAAATGTATATCTCGGAGCCGATCATCATATGACCTATAAACATGACCGAGGAGCCGTATGTATGGTGGGGCGGAAGTACGCCTACCGTCTTTCTTGTAAATGCCATGTAGGGGATTATGTCGGAGAGGTC
Organism: Eubacteriales bacterium; assembly: GCA_045595035.1. Taxonomy (GTDB): domain Bacteria; phylum Bacillota; class Clostridia; order Oscillospirales; family CAG-272; genus CAYZHW01. The sequence goes on from JAZNZQ010000222.1 coordinate 3,545, forward strand.
GGAGAGAACGTTGTTCTGCGAGAGCATAACGCCCTTGCCCTTTCCTGTCGTACCCGATGTGAATACGAGGAGCGACATTTCCGTGGGCTTTATTCTCGCCTCAAAATAGGGCGTACTGTCCTCTTCAAATCTTGTCTGTCCCATCTCGATAAGCGAGTTTATATTTCTCTCGTTATTCTTTGCGGCAAGATAAACAGGAGAAGCCGCAAGCAGAATATTCTCTGCAATATACTCTGCCTTTTCGGCAATATCCTCGTCGCAGAAAAGGAAGCTTGCATCAGCTCTCTTTGCAGTTTCGCAAAGGTCCTCGGCTGTCCAGTCGCGGTCAAGTGGAACAAGAACGGCGCCGATGGAAAGTGTTGCGAAATAAACGCGCGCCCAATCGTATGTAAATTTACCGATAAGAACGCAATGCTTGCCCGCGCATCCCATTGCAAGAAGCTCACTTGCAAGCGCGCGAATATCGTCACGAAGCTCCGTAAAGGATATTTTTACTATCTCGTCCTTATGAGGATTGGGCTTATAGGAATACGCAATTCTGTCGGCATACTCGGTACCCGACCATTCAACAAGCTCGCGAACATTCGCAAACTCTCTTTTTTCGTGGAGTGCGTGTTTTTTCATATATTTTCTCCTTTAATTATAGATCATTCTCATCACAGAGTCGTTTAAGATTCTGATTGATAGCGGTAAGTGCGCGGTACATTATAGCTCTATGCTCGTCACTTACTCCCATGCCGACCGTATCCAATACTCTGTCAATTTTTTCGGCAATTCTTTTCCCGATGCTTCTTCCTGTCTCGGTAAGCACGAGCACGCTTTGATATCTCTTCGGCGTCCTTGAATTGCAGACCACATATCCGCTTTGCTCAAGATGCTTGATAGCACGCGAAATGTTCGCCTTGTCTTCCCTGCAGATGTCGCACAGCTCCTTTGCGGTGAGCTTATCGGATTTGTACAGATAGTACAGACACGACACGTGCGAGCTCTTGAGATTGAATTCCTCCATCTCCTTTGTCTTCAGCTTGTGTATGCAGCGGTTTATGTCGGTAATGAGCACGGTAAATGTTTGAAATCTCTCTTCCATTTATATCCTCGTAACCTTTATTTGTTGTAACAACAACAAGAATATTATATCATAGACTTGTTGTAATGTCAACAACTTTTTTAAAAAAAGAAAAGCACCCGGTCGGGGTGCTTTATTTTAGAAAAATACGCCTTTCACAAATATAAATATTCCTATAAGCACGAGTATTGAGCCGCCGAGTATACTTGCCTTGCCCGCGAGCTTTGTGCCGAAACGCTTGCCGATCTCAAGTCCTGCAAAGCATATAATAAATGTAAGTATACCTATAAGCAAGCACGCAACGAGCGCTTCTATGGGACCGTACTCGTCGATGGCAAAACCTGTGGAAAGCGCGTCTATCGAGGTGCCTATTCCCTGCACGATAAGAGCGGAAAAACCGAGCACGCACTTTTCACAACACTCGCAATCACGGCACTTGAGTCCTTCTATAAGCATTTTTCCGCCTATGTAGCCAAGCAGTATGAGCGCGATCCAAGGGATGCATTTAGAAAAAGCGGTAAACTTTTCCGCAATGGTCGATACGCACACCCAGCCGATAATGGGCATAGCAAACTGGAAGAATGCGAACACGCCCGCGACAAGACACATCTTGCTTATCTTCATTCTCGCCTCGTTAAGTCCGTTTGCAAGCGATACCGAAAAGGCATCCATCGCAAGACCGAAACCGAGTCCTATGCTTGTCAAAAAGAAAGCTAAATCAAACATTTTCCATCCTCCGAAAATAAAAAAGTATGGTCGAAACCATACATCGCGTCAGAGGAAAATATAGACTACATGTATAGCTTCTCAAGTTACACATGAGTCTCGCAATTTGAAGCAAGCCAGACCTTTCGGCCAGTATGTTGACTTGCTACGCAAAAAACGCGCTTGCTACTCCCTCACAATTAGTTATTATATCACACTTTCTATATAATGTCAAGCAGAAAAGCGTTCGCATCCGAGCGCTTTTCTGCTTTTTGTATATTAGATTATTTCTTG
>JAZNZQ010000223.1:0-4186 GCA_045595035.1 Eubacteriales bacterium
TGACTATTTCAACAAGGTATACGGTGCACTTATCGGCAAGACCGTGATAGGAACGCTCGGCGCTCCGTTCGAGGGAATAAAGATGCCTCTTGAACTTGAATTTTCTCCCGAAATGATAAATACAATGCTCCCGAATGACGACCTTGACCTCCAGGTGCTTTGGCTTGACGAGGTGGAGCGTCACGGGCTTGATTTTACGTCCTATGACCTTCAAAAGCGTTTTGCCGAGGCGTGTCCCTACGATCCCGGCGAATATGCGATCATGCGCAAAAATTTCAAGCGCGGCGTTTATCCTCCGACCTCCGGCAGCTTCTCAAACGATTTCTATCTTGAGGGTATGGGTTGCCCCATCAGAAGCGAGGTCTGGGCTTGTCTTTCTCCGTGTGATATTCCGCGTGCAGTAGAGCTTTCCGAGCGCGACGGTGTGCTTGACCATAAGGGCGAGAGCGTATACGCGGAAAAATTCTTCGTTGCGCTTGAAGCAGAGGCGTTTTTTGAAAGTAATCTTCACAAGCTGATAGAGAAGGCGCTCGCGTACGTACCCGAGAATTGCCGTTTTCGTGAGCTTGTGCTTGACACGGTAGAGCTTTGCGATAAATACAAGGACGAGAAGGTCGTACTTCGCAAACTCCTTTTCAAATACGGGCACCCCGACTGCACCAATCTTTTCGAAAACATTGGAATTACTCTTCTCGCTCTGCTTCTCGGAGAGGGAGATCTTATAAAAACGGGTATGATGGCGCTCAACTGCGGCTTTGACACCGACTGCACGTGCGCGACTGCGGGTGCGGTGCTCGGACTTATCATGGGAGCAGATGCCATCATCGAAAAGCACGGCTGGAACGATATCCGCTACATTCTCGGAGTAGAATGTGAGCGCAGAAGCGACAAGGTGGTAGATCTTGCCGAAGATATCACCATGCTCGGCGCTTTCCTCTCGGACGGTGCTATTATGGGCGGTCCTAAGATAGCATACCGCTTCACTCCCGCACAGTACCCTCTTGAATTTGAGGTAAGATACGAAAATGACGATCCTACCTTTTATCCCGGCAACCCCTGTGCGGCAACACTTACCGTAAAGAATCATGCAAATGAAAGAATAGACACGCTTCTCACACTGTCAGGTGCTTACAGCGACAGTATCGCAGTATCGCTTGACGAAAAAGAGACTCAGACCTTCAAGCTTTCTATCCCCTTCCCCGAAAACGAGAATACCATATCCGACACAAATATCGTCAAGGTCAGCTATACATACGGCTTTGAGGAAAAAACCTACTCCTTCGGCGTTGTAGGCGCGATGCCATGGAAGGCGATAGGCCCCATCTGGCGCACCGATCCCGTCTGCGATACCAAAATGCTTATCGAAGCGGATCTAAAATATTCCAAGATAGTCAATGCGGTGAAATACGACGGGAACATATACGACGTAAAGCGCCGTTTCCATCTCAATTTTGCGCCCGACACCGACACGGAATATATGAGCTATGACGAATGCTTCACTCCGTACGACGAAAACGACGTTACAACAAAATTCGAGGAAACGGTATTCTATCAAAAAGAGGATTCGTTCAAATTCTCGGATATATGCGGGCTCAAAGGTCCCGCTGTCATATATCTTGCACGTGAGCTTGTCTGCCCAGAGGACAGAGAGATGTTTTTGCAGATAGGTCACAGTGCCCCCTTCACGCTTTGGATAAACGGCGAAAAGCTCGCAGATAGAGCTTGCTGCGATACCTTTGATGCCGAAAACGTTCACATTGCAGGCGTAAAGCTTAAAGCGGGAGAAAACAAGGTGCTCATGCGCATAACACAGATAAACGAAGATGCAAAATACTCTATGATATTCTCCATGAGAAACACATGCGGAGAACACTACAGCGATCTTGCGGCAACACGCCCCGAGTCGTGGAAATAATGAGGTAAAAATGACTGAACACAGAATTGACCCCGGTGAGGCATTGAATGCTTTTCTTTCTACCCCTGTAACATATTGCGAACCTTACGGCAACGGACATATAAACCACACCTTTTTGATCGTTGCTGACAAGCGATACATTCTTCAGGGAATCAATACAAACGTTTTTCCTCGCCCCGATGAGCTTATGGAAAACATCATCGGCGTTACAGAACACATAAGAAAAAAAGCGACTGAGGATAAAGAACGCGCAACGCTCGTTATCATTCCTACGCTTGACGGCAAGAACTACTTCTGCGACAGTCGCGGCAGATATTGGCGCTTCTTTGAATTTACCGAGCGTACAGTCACCTATGAAGCTGTTGAAAAGGTCGAGGATTTCTACCGTTGCGCAGTGGCATTCGGAAAGTTCCAGCGAGCACTTGCAGACTATCCTGCAGAAAAGCTCCACGAGACCATTGCAAACTTCCATAACACGCCCGTACGCTATGAAAACCTTATGCGCGCCGCCGAAAAAGACGTTTGCGGACGTCTTGCCGAGGTCAAAGCTGAGGTTGAGTTTGTGAAGGCAAGACGCGAATTCTGCTCTATACTTGAAGATGCAAGAGAGCGCGGAGAGCTTCCTCTCAGAGTCACTCACAACGACACAAAGCTCAATAACATCCTCTTTGATGAAACGACCTCCGAGCCTGTCTGCGTTATAGACCTTGACACCGTAATGCCGGGCTACTCGGTCAACGATTTCGGTGACTCGATAAGATTCGGTGCGAATACGGCGAACGAAGCATCAACAGATTTTGAATACGTAAAACTCGACCTTGAGCTGTTTGAAGCATATACAAAGGGATTCCTCGAGGGTTGCGGCGGCGCACTCACCGAAAAAGAGATAGAGCTGCTCCCGGTCGGTGCCGTTATGATGACGCTTGAATGCGGAATGAGATTCCTCACAGACTATCTTGAAGGCGACGTGTATTTTAAGATCCACTCACCCACACAGAACATCGACCGCGCCCGCAACCAGTTTGCACTCGTCGCAGATATGGAAAAGAAAATGGACGAGATGAAAGCGATCGTAAAAAGATTGGCATAAAATAAAAGTGTTGCATCTGCAACACTTTTATTTTTTAAAACTTTATTCTGTTATCGTACAAGGTAGGAAGACCTTCCCGAAAAAGATGAGAGTCATTTGAAAGAGTGAGAACGCTCGGGACGCAGGTGCCGTCGCTCTCATTTGGAAACTCTATCACGGTCACGCCCGTATGGCTCATATCAAAATGAAGCGCATAAAGGGGAAACGGGATATCGAGCATTGACGAAAGAAAGAACCAACCGAAGCCCTGATGAGCAAAGAAGGCAACGCGGCTCTCGTTCGGTCGGGTCATGCGGTAGGTGTGCGTCTCTCTGTTGTGCTCATATCCGAGATGTGCAAGAAAGGCATCGGTCTCACGCTCAACACGCTCCATTCCGCTCTTGAAGGTCGGGATATCTGCATACCTCGGGTGCTCGTACCACTTCATTCCAAGCTCACAGATCTCCTCTGTTGCAAGAAAACGTCTCTCTTCGGGGACGCGGTGAAACCAGTCGCGCCCATAGGAAACATCGAATGAAAAATCATGCCAGACGTGCGTTTCCCTTGCCCAATCAAGAAGGATCGGTTCCCTTTTTAGTATCTCACAGGTCGGCGCCGCCGTCTCTCTTGCACGTACGGAGGTCGAAGAATACACCGTATCTATTCCGCCGTAAGCAAGGCGTTTTGCGACCGCCTCCGCCTGCCTTTTCCCAAGAGGGGTAAGCGAATCAGGGTCGTATATGGGATCGCCGTGGCGAATGAAAAACAAAAGCATCTTATTTATCCCCCTCATTGAGCCGTATCTTCGGCAAGCTCCAGCGATACTTTGCCGCGAGCATCCTTATCACCACTACCGAGATCATAGGAACAAACGATACGACAATACCGTTGTCAAGATTTATGCGGAGTATGTAGTACAACAAGCTTCCGAAAATGGATGCAAGAGCGTAGATGTGCTTTTTGAACACGTAAGGCGTTGTGTTTATGATAACGTCACGAAGCACTCCGCCGCCGACACCGGTCAGCATTCCGACGACAACCACGATGAATACGTTATCATCAAAATTATGTGTAAACGCGACCTCGGCGCCGGTCACCGAAAACGCGGCAAGTCCCACGGCATCAAAAAAGTTGTTGATATGCTCTATTTTGGGTCTCATTGCCAAAAATCTGTTTTTATTGGTATAGGCAATGATAAAGAT
>JAZNZQ010000224.1:0-2555 GCA_045595035.1 Eubacteriales bacterium
CGCAAAAACGATGACGAAATCCTTGTGCTTACCGTAAACAAACTAATTTTTCGTTTTCATATTAACGCTTTACTGCTTCGCTCTACTCATCCACCGCAAGCGGTCCCCCTTCTCTGCTAGAGAAGGCAAACAAACGGTTCGTACAGATTTGATGTCAGCACGAGCCGTTTTATTTTATCTGTAGGGCGGTGCCTTGGTGCCGCCGTTTTCTATTTTATCACCCGTTGATATTGCCTTCCCTGCATTGCCGCCTCGAGCGTTTCGGGCAAGAGGGATAGCTCGCAGACGAGCGAATGTGGCTTTGCAAGCGGATCGTCCTGGGTCAGTGGCACGAAATAGACATTCTTTCGCTCAAGCAGAGTTGCAATGTTCTTTAGATTTGCCGAGAGAGCATCGTTTGTCGAGAGCGCAATGATGAGCGGTCGGTCGCTTCTCAGATGTGCCTTTGCCGCCATCGTGACTGCGGTGTCGGTGATACCGTTTGCTATCTTTGAGAGCGTGTTGCCCGTGCACGGCGAGATGATGAGCGCATCAAGCACCTCGCGCGGACCGAGCGGCTCGGCATCGACGATATTGCATATGATTTTGCGCGAGCAGATGGCTTCGATCTTTTCAATAAGCTCGGATGCGCGCCCGAATCTCGTATCGGATGACACCACCGTCTCGCTTGCGATCGGGACTATCTCGTGCTCGGATGCCAGCTTTTCAAGCATCGCGACCGAACGTGCATGTGTGCAGAAGGAGCCGCAGAGGGCGTAGCCGATCTTCACGGTGCTATCCCCCCTTCACGTAGGATCTCGGCGGCGCACTCGCCCATAATGACCCCTGCAGTCTCGGGTGAGTATTTGCCGGGAAGTCCCGGGGCTATGATATACTTCACTCCGATCGCCTCTGCTGCGGCACGGTCAGCTCCGTACGGCGGCGAGGCGAGGTCGATGACGGTGCAGTCCCGCTTTAACCTTGCAAGAAATTCGGCAGAGAATATCCTTGCGGGCGCGGTGTTGAATATGATGTCGTACTCCTTGGCGTGCTCACCTATTCGCGCGGTGTGGATGAGCTTGTATGGCAGGGCATCACGTTTTCGCGTAGCGACAGTCACATCTGCTCCAAGTGAGGTGAGTGTGTCGGCAAGACGTTTTCCTATCCGTCCCATGCCGCAAACGAGCACGCGCGAGCCGAAGAGGGTCTTTGCCGTCTCCCTTATGGCTATTGCAAGCGCGCCCTCGACGGTAGGTATAGCATTCTTTTGGGCAAGATCATCGCGCTCGACTATGTCGTGGTAGGAGAGTCCGCGCCCCTCAAGCTCTCCTTTAAGTGACGGTGAGAGCGCGCCGCCGATGATGAGCGCATCCTTTGGAACAAGGTCGAAAATCTCCGAGAGCTTCGGTGCGTTCCCCTCGTGGATGGGCGAATTCAGCGTGAGAGAATCGCGTGAGGCGGGCGTCGGAAGTATCACCGCACAGGAGAGGCGGAGTGCATCGGCAATATCGCGTACACGGACCGCCCCGCGGTGAAGCGTATGGGCGCCCATCCCCCATACCGCGCATTCAAATCCAAGCTCGGCAAGCGTCGACACCAGCGAAATGGTCCTCGCATCTCCGCCAAGCACGGCTATCTTTTTGTGTTGGTTCATATCATCTGTCCTTTGCTTGTTGGTAGTAATAGGATATGCTGCAAAGTGAGGTTTTGACAAACCGAGCCGTATTTTTTGAATTTTAATATCACTACGACAAAATACAGTATCTTGATAAAAATGTACGACATAATACACAAGATATTGTGAAAAAACTATTGACAACATTCGCTCGCCTTGATACAATATAATTAGATAACTGTCGAAATGGGGGGATGCGCGTCTTGAATATGTCAAAAAGCACGAAAATACGTGTAGCTCTCGCCGCAGCCACCCTCATTTTAGCGGTAACTCTTGTCGTATGGGGCATATCGGCGCTCGTGCGGCCGGTGATGGGACTGCTTGGTTTTGATCTTACCGACTACGACGGCGAGGCGATAAGGTCCGAGCTTCCCTGCGACAGTTCCGAGGCGCTGAAGATATGCGAGACTGTCTCGATGCTTCTTTATTCGCCCAACCCCGAGATACACGAATTCGAGGGCGCGGACGAGGCGGCATCGCTCTACACCGACTCGATACTCTCGTATATGATGGGCAAGAATTACTCCAAATACGTCTGCAACATCGAGCTTCTCTCCCGCGCATCCGACAGCTACTCGAATTACAATTTCCGAACGCTCATCCCCGCCGCAGATTTCAGAAGTGAGCTGTACCGCGCATTCGGCGGTGCGCGTGCGGTGAATGAGAGAAGCGGCGACGCATTTACCTTTCATGAAAAGATAGATTCGTTTTCGCTTGTCGGCTCACCCCATATCCGCACGGCAGAGGTATTGCCGATCTCATTCGGTATGACCGAGCACGCATACAAGCTGGTATTCTCGATAGCAAGTGAGGACGGCATCTCGGACGAGTATATTGCCACATGTATCTCCCGCGATGACGGAACCGTCTACATAAAAAGCATAAAAAAACTCGCCGAATA
>JAZNZQ010000225.1:0-4289 GCA_045595035.1 Eubacteriales bacterium
AGTCTTACAGACTGAAGGAAGTTATATATGCAAACCGGCATAAATACGTTAAGCTCGAAATTACCCTGCGATGCAGCCATACCGACAGCAACGTCGTTAGCGATTACCTGAACTGCAACCATAGTCATAGATTCACACTGAGTGGGGTTGACCTTACCGGGCATAATTGACGAGCCGGGCTCGTTTTCGGGAATGAATATCTCACCGAGACCGTCACGCGGACCCGATGCGAGCCAACGTACGTCGTTTGCTATCTTCATCATATCGCAAGCGAGCGCCTTGATAGCGCCGTGTGCGAATACAAGCTCATCTTTGGATGTGAGCGAGTGGAACTTGTTCGCAGCTGTAACAAAGGGCTTGCCTGTGATGTTTCCGACCTCGCGTGCGACCGTCTCACCGAATGCCTTCGGAGCGTTAAGTCCTGTTCCGACCGCTGTTCCGCCGAGTGCAAGCTCATAGAGAGGTTCGAGAGAACGCTTGATGAGCTCAACGTCCTTCTCAAGACTCGATCTCCAACCGCTTATCTCCTGTGTAAACTTTATGGGCGTTGCATCCTGAAGATGCGTTCTTCCGCTCTTTACGATACCTTCGTTTTCGACCTCGAGTCTCTTGAACGTAGCGATGAGAGTCTCGACTGCGGGGATGAGCTTATCCTCAAGTGCAAGGACTGCTGCGATGTGCATCGCGGTGGGAAATGTGTCGTTGGAGGACTGGCTCATATTGACGTCATCGTTGGGGTGGAGCTTTTTCTCACCGAGGATCTGGTTTCCTCTGTTGGCGATGACCTCATTCGTGTTCATGTTCGACTGTGTGCCCGAACCTGTCTGCCATACGACGAGCGGAAAATTATCGTTAAGCTTTCCCGCCATGATCTCGTCGCAGGCCGACTTGATGGCACCAAGCTTTTCATCTGTCATCTTTTCGGGACGAAGGATGTTGTTAGTGATAGCAGCCGCCTTTTTAAGTACGCCGAATGCGTGGATTATCTCCGCGGGCATGGTTTCGATGTCCACACCTATTTCAAAATTCTCGTGGCTTCTCTGTGTCTGCGCCGCCCAAAGCTTATCGGCAGGCACCTTGACTTCGCCCATGGAATCGTGTTCGATACGGTACTCCATTTTCTATATTCCTTTCTGATTAAAGTATATTAAGACTTTTTGTAAGATCTTTAAGTACGTTTGCGCTGTTGTGGAGCGCTGCGATTTCGACATCGTTGAGGGGGAGAAGGATCTTGCTGTGTGCTCCCTTGTTACCTACAACGTTAAGCAGACTGAGACATACGTCGTTTATTCCGTATTCTCCGTTGAGCAGCGTCGATACTGTGATGGTTGTGTCAATGCCGCTTAAGAGGCACTGGCAGATGTAGCAGACCGATACCGATACCGCATAGAAGGTAGCGCCCTTACGCTGAATGACCATAGCGCCTGACTTCTTGACGTAATCCTCTGCCTCGCTCATGTTGAATGCGGGAAGGACTTCATCGCCGAGCACTGCACTTGCATAGTCCTCGATCGGCACGTTGGAGATGTTCGAGATGGACCACGGAACAAAGGAACTGTCTCCGTGCTCGCCGAGTACGTATGTGTGTACGTTCTTCTGGTTTACCGAGTAGATCTCAGCAACTCTTGCACGAAGTCTTGCGGTGTCGAGAATAGTACCCGAGCCAATAACGCGCTCCTCGGGGAGACCTGTGTGCTTAAGGAAAACGTAGGTAAGAATATCAACGGGGTTACTTACGATAACGTAAGTTGCCTCGGGTGCGACGGGAACGATCTTATCCGCAATGCTCTTTATGATGTTGACGTTTGTCTGAGCAAGATCAAGACGTGACTGTCCCGGCTTTCTTGCTACGCCGGATGTGATGACGACAATGTCGGAGCCGGCCGCATCTGCATAGCTTCCTGCGTATACTGTTGCGGGGTTGCAAAAGGGAACACCCTGTCTGATATCAAGCGCTTCGCCGATCGACTTTTCTTCATTTACGTCGATCATTACGATTTCGGAAGCGAGTCCTCTGACCGTAAGTGTGTACGCTATCGTGGAGCCGACGTTTCCGGAGCCGATTACAGTAATTTTGTTCATGCTTAATCCTCACTTTGTTGAATTTATTTTTTGGATCGATTTCTTTTCTTTTTTGATGTGGAATGATAATGCTGTTTTGTGGAAAACCCACAAACAACCCCAACACTCCAACTGTACCCACATTACATCATAACATAATAATTATAAAAAATCAATGGTTATCTACACTTTTCGTCACATTGACAAATATTTCACGATTTATTTGGTGATATATGTTAAAAATGATTTTTACTACAGTAAAATTCCGTGAAAAAATCCAAATATTATCACTCTGAATGCAATTTTTCTTGACAAAGCTATGCTCTTAATATATTATAATAGTAGCAATTTGTCGGAGGTATATATGAAAAGGATCTGTTTGACTATTTTGACAGTAACTCTTTTGCTCTCGCTTTTCGTCTCTTGCGGCGAGGAGGCAAAACTTGACTATAAAGTGATTCTCGGTGAGAATTTTGGCGAAAATGAGGACTTTTATGTGATTGCAACCGAAAAGTACGCCGAGCTTGACATTCTTCACGTTCAATACTCGGATGGGATCGTGCTTTTCACGGTGAGAAACTATCTCACAGGCGACGTGGGAGTATCCACATACAACATTCACACGGGCGAGCGCAGTGAAAAGATGTCGGGAAAGACCGCGTCGGCTATGTCATACAAAAGCGGCTTTTTGAAAAATGGCGGAATATATACATTTGACGGCTCATCAAATGCACTTACCTTTTACGATAACGGATTAAGAGAGACACGAAAGACCAATTTTGTGAATATAACTGTCAGTGAGCTTTTTGTTTCGAACGAATATGCTCTTACACTTTCGGGCGGAGTGCTTTCTCGTGTAACTCTTTCAAACAATGCGGTTGAAGAGCTGTGTAAATTTATGGACCCGGCATCTGTGTCATCGGTATCCGCTTCGTCGCTTAGATTTATCGGCACAAACGGAGATGAGGTATATATATCCGGATACGATGATTCTTTTGTTGATCGTCTTTACTCATGCAACATAAAAAGCGGTGAGTGTGCCGATATGGGAAACTTTGACGGAAAACTTCTTCTTCGCGATGGCTTTGCGGTGAACGACAACTATAATGGCAATACTTACTCCATATATGAATACGACCGCCCGAGCGTTCTCTCTTCTCTTTATCTTGATGAGACCGGTGAGCAGCTGCTTGGTGCCGGAAAGGGGAAGGTGTGCACCTCTCTTCTATCGGGCGACGATCTTCTTATGAAGCAGACTCTGCGTGTATATTCACTTGAAAAGGGAAGACTTATAGCAAAATGTGACTATGAGTATGATATTTCCGTCGGCGGTACCAATATACGCGATGCGTTTGTGGTAGATGATAATTTCATCCTTTTTGAAATTATGGGAAACAAGGAGAGTAAGATCGTTGTTTGGAAATATTCCGATACGCCCGCAAACCCGAGTGATTCACGTAATCTTATCGCGGGAAGCATTTCGGATATTCAAAAAGACAAGAACGAAGAGCTTATACAGAGCATATATGAAAAATACGGAGTTAACATCATTGTCGGAGATGATGCGGTGAGATTCTATCCCGACTATGTTGCTGTTCCGGAGGATGATCCAAAAACGCTTGCCTCGGCGCTCTCTGTTGTGAAAAATACACTTGCGAAATTTCCGGATGGATTCTTCCGAGAGCTAATAAAAAAGGGCGCGCACAAGGACCTCAGGATCATTCTTTGCGATAGTTTGCTTCCGTCGCATACAGCAAGTCTTGATTCTGCCGCGGGATATTATACCGAGCTTGAAACACAGTATATCTTGCTGTCTTTGTCCGGTGCGGATATAGAAAATACACTCTCTCACGAGCTTATGCACGCGATAGAATCGGCTATGAGTCTTAATTCTCACGCGCCGTTTGAAAAGTGGGCCGGATATAATCCCGAGGGATTTGAGTACAAAAATTCCTACGTTGACGAAAACGGACGTGAGTTCGACTACGATACGGAAGCGGAAAATACCCCATATGACGTGGCAAGCATAGACGACCCCGATAATATCGCCTTCTTTGACGTCTACTCGAAGACCTTTGAGAGAGAGGACAGGGCTAGGATCTTCGAGATGCTTATGGCAGAGGAGCTTTCTCTTTATTTTGAGAGCAAAACGCTTAGGGAAAAGGCGGTCTGTCTTTGCGAACGTCTGGATGAATTTTTCGACTGTGTAAACGGTGATTCGGACGTAT
>JAZNZQ010000226.1:0-7478 GCA_045595035.1 Eubacteriales bacterium
CTTTTCTTCTGTCGCCAAATCCGGGCGCCTTTACAGCAACGCATACGAAGGTGCCGCGGAGCTTGTTGAGCACGAGAGTTGTGAGAGCTTCGCCTTCAACGTCCTCTGCGATGATGAGGAGCTTCTTGCCTGCCTGAACGATCTGCTCGAGGAGGGGAAGGACTTCCTGGATGTTGGAGATCTTCTTATCTGTGATAAGGATGTAAGCATCGTCGATGACGGCTTCCATCTTGTCTGTATCTGTAGCCATGTAGGGGGAGAGGTATCCGCGGTCGAACTGCATACCCTCAACTACCTCGCAGTATGTCTCGGCAGACTTCGACTCCTCAACTGTGATAACGCCGTCGGATGTGACCTTTTCCATAGCGTCTGCGATAAGAGTACCTACGACCTCGTCGCCGGCAGAAATCGTACCTACGCGAGCTATGTCCTCTGTGCCGTTTACCTTCTTGGAATTGGCAACGAGGCACTCAACTGCGCGGTCTACTGCCTTTCCGATACCCTTGCGGATGACCATGGGGTTAGCGCCGGCTGTAACGTTCTTCATGCCTTCACGGATGAACGCCTGAGCAAGGATGGTAGCGGTCGTTGTGCCGTCACCTGCCGCATCGTTTGTCTTGACAGCGACTTCCTTTATGAGCTGTGCGCCCATGTTTTCAGCCGCGTCCTCAAGCTCGATCTCCTTTGCGATGGTAACGCCGTCGTTTGTTATAAGCGGAGCGCCGAACTTCTTGTCAAGCACTACGTTTCTGCCCTTCGGGCCAAGTGTGATCTTTACTGTATCAGCAAGCTGGTCAACGCCGCGAAGAAGGGCGTTTCTTGCTTCGATCCCATAGAGAATTTCCTTTGCCATTGTGTGTTTCCTCCAAAAATTATTCAACTATTGCGAGAATGTCGCTCTGTCTTACGATGATGTATTCCGTACCGTCGCACTTTACTTCTGTGCCCGAGTACTTTGCGGTGATGACCTTGTCACCGACCTTTACGGTCATTTCAACTTCCTTGCCGTCGACAAGTCCGCCGGGGCCGACTGCAACAACTTCGGCTATCTGGGGCTTTTCCTTTGCGGCTGCTGCGAGAATGATGCCTGCCTTTGTTGTTTCCTCGGCTTCAACGAGCTTTACAACAACACGGTCAGCTAAGGGCTTGAGTGTCATTTTGGGGTCCTCCTTATAATAAGTTATATTATTTTTGTCGTTTTTAGCACTCTGTCTTTTTGAGTGCTAAAACTATTATACACCACTGTAAAAAAAAATCAAGGTCTTTTTTGGAATTTTTTCATCATTTACATATAATTAACATTTAAACAGAGCATATGAAGTCGGTATATTAAATAAAATGTAGCAAAGCTTTATGGAAAGGTAATTGTATGATAGAGTTTGTGAACGCTTATATACTCGGCCCTGCGGTGCCTGTGGCCCTTATTTGCGCGGGGGTATATTTCAGTATATCGCTTAAGCTTTTTTATATTCGTCATCCGATAATAATGCTTCGCTCAATGTTCGGGGGCGGAAAAAAGGAGGGAATATCCCCATTCGGCGCGGCGATGATGGCACTTGCGGGAACGCTTGGCGTAGGTAATATCGTCGGTGTTGCGAGTGCGATATCGCTTGGAGGTGCCGGGGCGGTATTCTGGATGTGGGTGAGCGCCTTTTGCGCCATGGTATTAAAGTATGCCGAGATCGTGCTTGCGGTAAGGCACAGACAGAGTGAGGGAAAAGATAATCACGGCGGAGCGATGTATTATATAAGAATGGCCTTTGGAGGTAGGGTGGGAAAGATACTCGCGGGGGCTTTTTGCATATTCTGCATTGTGAACGCGATAGGCATGGGCTCAATGATACAGATGAATGCCGCATCCGACGTGCTGTATGCGGTGGCGGGTATTCCGCCCTTTACTACGGGGATGATAAGCGCGATCCTTGCGATGTTTGCGGTCTTTTCGGGGACCCGTATCCTATCAAGGATAAGCTCACGGCTCGTACCTGCGATGTCTCTTCTTTATATGATAATGGCATTGTGGGTGATATTTGCAAATGTCCGCGAGCTTCCGTCCGTCTTTTCTTTAATATTTAAGGAAGCATTTTCCGCGGAGAGTGCGGCGGGAGGCGTGTTTGGTTTTTTGTTCTCCCGCGCGCTTCGGTTTGGCAGTATGAGGGGACTGCTCTCTAATGAAGCGGGATGCGGAACCGCGCCGACAGCATACGCCGCATCAAATGAGAAAAGCCCCGCCAAGCAGGGCTTTTGGGGAATATTTGAGGTCTTTTTTGACACGATAGTGCTTTGCACGATGACCGCGCTCGTTATTCTCATCTCGCCCATGTCCGATGAGGGCGGCAGTGTTATGACTACGGTGAATGCCTTTTGCGCTTCTCTTGGAGATTGGGCGGGCTATATCCTTGCCGCCGCCGTGTTCATGTTTGCGTTTGCAACCGTCATTTGTTGGGCGGATTACGGGCTTGCCTGTGTGCGGTATTTCGGCCGTGAGAAAAGATACGGTACGCTCTTTCTTTGCATTTATTTCGTGTCAATAGTCTTCGGTGCTCTTGCGGCTCCGAAGCTTGCGTGGGAGCTGACCGACCTGTCTCTCGGGATAATGACGCTCATAAATCTTGCCGCACTAATAATTCTCGGCGGTGAGGTGAAGAGCGAGACCGAGGATCATTTTAAAGCTCCAAGGTGAAATTATCTTTTATCAATGCTTTTGCTCTTTCTATATTACACGAATGTATGACAAACGAAGCGGCAATATCACATAGCGATACGCATAGGATACCGATGTCGGCGTCTGATAAAAGCTTGTATATCTTTTGCCCTGTGGCGTTCATGCATACTCCCGGCACCGTGAGTTTGGAAAACGCAGTCGGCTCATTTGAGGAGGATAGGAGCATCGCCTCGCCTGCGGGAGTTGCCAAAAGCAAAGAAGGGGATCCCTCCTCGAAAGAAAGAAGCTGCCGCGACAAAGAAAGAGGAAAGAAAAACTCTTCTCTGACGGCGACAGCCGAAATGTTTTTGTCAATTGAAATTCCGCGAATACCTCTTGAAAACATATACCGATATTTCGGCAGGGAAGGTGACAGCTTACCCTGCCGCCTTTATATATTTGCTGTCGGTATTATAATACGCGAAGTGTCGAAATAATGTTCTCGCCAAGAGCATTACACGCATCTGCAAGCGCCTTCTCGCTCATGGGAGATATGATAACGGCGCTCTCGCCGTCCTTTTTAATAAAGTGTTCGACGCATCCAAATACCTTTTCAATATCTGCGGCGCTTACGTTTTTCGTGCAGACGAAGCGGCGGCATACATATCCGTTCATGTCATAGAGGTCACACTCTTGTGCAGCTTCCCATGCAATGGGAGCGATCTTATTATTTCTGTTTGCCATAATGTCGATCATGTCTGCTGCGACCGCACTTGCCGTGGGAAGCTTGCCCGCGCCCGGACCGTAGAACATTACTTCGTTTACGGCATTGCCCGAAACAGACACTCCGTTGAATACGTCATTGATGTTAGAGAGCATATTGTCTCTTGCGACGAGTCTGGGGGAGACCATGATGGCGATCTTGCCGTCGATCTCTTCGGTATAGCCGATGAGCTTTACCGCGTATCCCATCTCGGAAGCAAAGGCAACGTCCTCGCTTCTTATCTTTGTGATACCCTCTGTGGGAATGTTCTTGGTGTCGACAACCTTTCCGAATGCGAGCGCGGCGAGGATGCATATCTTGCGGCACGCGTCGATACCGTCCACGTCTGCCGACGGATTCGCCTCTGCGTATCCCTTTGCCTGTGCTTCGGAGAGGGCAACGTCAAAGCTCTTTCCCTCAAAAAGCATCTGTGTAAGTATATAGTTCGTGGTTCCGTTGAGGATGCCTGCGATCTTTGTTATCTTGTTTGCCGAGAGGTCCTTCATTATGGGCGAAAGCACGGGAATACCGCCGCCGACGCTTGCCTCAAAGAGATATCTTACTCCGTGCTCTGCGGCGCAATCAAGAAGCTCGCGTCCGAAGTTTGCAACGACCTCCTTGTTTGAGGTGACGACGCTCTTGCCCGCTTCAAGCGCTTTCATGGAAAACTCAAATGCGGGATGCGAGCCGCCCATTACCTCGGCAACGACACTTACCTCGGGGTCGGAGAGTATCACGTTGTAATCGTGTACTATCTTGTCCGCAAAAGGATTGTCGGGGAAGTCGCGCAGATCGAGTATATATTTTATGTTGACGCTGTCGCCAACCTTTTTCTCAATTCTTTCCTTGTTCATCGTAAGGACCTCGGCGGTGCCGCTTCCGACAACTCCGAATCCGAGTATTGCTACGTTTATCATATAAACCTCCGTTTTGGAATGCAAAAATATACTGTAACTTATATGATAACACAAAAAACGAAAAAAATCAATTTATATTTACAAAAAGAGTGATTTTTTATAAAAATGGCTCTGCCGCTTTTTCAGGCAGAGCCGTTTGTGTTATTCTTTTACGGTGTAGAACCAATATTCTGCCGAACCGTTCCAATTTTCGAATCTGCTCCAGGTGGCCACGATCTCATAAATGAAATAGCCGTCTTTTAATGTGAAGCTGTATCCGCCATTGGAATTGACACGGATAAGCTCACTCGGAGAAGAGGATTTGCCCCAGGCATCGCCGTTTCTGCAGCTTATGATGATCTCATCGGGAGAGGCTTCCCACTCCATATATACCGTAAGCTCATCTCCTATAGGGATCGAACGAACGCGGTCTTTTGCATAGAGCATGCTTATGCGGTCAGGTATTACCATGCACCACAAGCCGGTTTTTTCGTCGAAATATTTCCACTCAAGACTTGCGCCCCCCAGTTCTATCTCTTCATTTTCGTATGTGAGTGTTAATGGGGGATTTCTGCCAAAGATCTTGTCGGTGTCTACTCTATACGGCGGTGCAGTAGTGTCCTGCGGCTCGGCGGTATCTTGCGGCGCGGTAGGTTCGGTGGTGCTCAGTGGCTTTGTGGTATCTTGCGGCATATTATTATGTGAGCTGTTACAAGCGCAAAAAGCGAGAATGAATAGGGCGAGCAAAACAAGCGATACCGATCTTTTCATTTGAACCTCCATAATGTTTTTATCTATAATCTATTATATCACATCCGTGATGCCGGGTCAAGTTTATGTGAAAAACATGGATATCTTACTATTGAAAAAGTGCGGGGAATATGATATAATTTTTTAGTTAGATAAAACATTTATATGAGGTGGAAAAATGAAGACCTATCTTTTTGATTTTGACGGAACGCTTGTAGATTCTATGCCCGCGTACGTCGGGGTAATGATGAGGATACTTGATGAGAATAATATACCGTACGATAAAAGTATAGTTAAGATAATAACCCCTCTCGGTTATATCGGTACGGCAAAATATTACAGAGAGGTTATGGGCGTTAAGGTGCCCGAGGACGAGCTTGTCGCGACTATGCACAAATACGCGTACGATGAGTATGCATACAATATTCCGGCCAAAAGCAACGTTATCGCCGTCCTTAAAAAGCTCAAGGAACGCGGAGCCGATCTTAACGTGCTGACCGCAAGTCCGCACGCAACGCTTGATCCCTGTCTTAAGAGACTTGGCATATTCGATCTTTTTACCAACGTGAGGTCCTGCGAGGATTTCGGCACTACAAAGTCTGACCCCGAGATATACAGGATGGCGGCAGAGAAGATGGGCACTACCGTGGACAAGGTGCTGTTTCTTGACGATAACTACAATGCGGACAAGACCGCAAAGAGCGCGGGCGTGATGGTCTGCGGAGTATACGACGATTCATCTGCCGAATACGTAGAGGATATCAAAAACATATCCGACTACTATATATACGATTTTTCCGAGCTGCTCGATATAGAATAAAGGAGTATTTATGGCTGTTCTTTTAAGCGAAAAGAGAAACGTAAAGATATTTGTGCTTTACCTTCTTGAAAATATAAATTACCCGCTCGACTACGTTACGATAAACGATCTCGTGCTTCAGAACGATTTCGTTGCATATTTTGAATTTGCACAGTGCTTTGGCGAGATGCTTGATGACGGACTCATTATCGGAGAAGAGGTAGAGGGGACGATGTACTACGGCGTATCCGATAAGGGAAGCGCGGTTGCCAGAAACCTTAAAAGCGATATTCTTCCGAGTATACTCGAGCGCGCTCTTGCAAGTGCGCTTCGTTTTCTCTCGTTCAAAAAGCAGAATGCCGAGGTGAAATGCTTCTCCGAGGAGCGCCCCGACGGCAAGCACGATATGACCTGCAAGATACTCAAGGACAAGGAAGAGATATTCTCGATAAAGATGACGGTCGACTCAAGAGTGCGTGTCGAACGAATGAAGGAACGCTTCCGTGAACGTCCCGAACTCGTATATAGAGGGGTCTGCGCTCTGCTTGAAGGCAAGGTGGACTATCTTTTTGATTAAAACTGTCGAAATTTTTGAAAAATTTTATAAAAAAACTATTGACATTTCACAAAAGAATGCTATAATTAAAAATGGAATCTTGTGAGAAGTGCGAAAATATCAAGATAAAAGGCAAAGTGTGGATATATGAGTAGTGGCTCCGATAAACTGAAAAGTCTTATTTGCGATACGGTCGCCGGTAAAGAAGGGGCTTTTTCGGAGATATCGCGTATGTATGCGCCGCTTACCGACAGTATCTGCGCGCGTTACTGCCAGCCCGACGTATTCGGTGAGCAGGATGTCGAGGATATACGCCAGGAATTGGCGATAGCACTTTACGATGCAGTTCTGGCATACGATATGAGCCGCGAGAAGATCGAGTTCGGACTTTTCGCAAAGATATGTATGACCAACCGTGTTATCTCGCGTCTTCGTAAATATGAGAGAACGCGCGGAAAAGAGATATCGGTCTCGGACGACGATATCATAAGTGATAACACAGCAAAATCGGTTGATGACGAACCCTCTCTTCTCGTTATTGATAAAGAGAGCGTTGATTCGATAAATGGGTTGATAAATAGGAACTTATCAAAGTTTGAGAGATCAGTTTTTGGGCTTTATATTTCCAGTTATTCTTCTCGTGATATAGCGAACATTTTAGGAACGAACGGTAAATCCGCAGAAAATGCAATATATAGAATAAGAAGCAAGCTGAAGAAACTTCTGTCGTGATGCGTTTTTGCGATTTATATATATGCCCAAATAGCTTAAGGAGAGCGTTGATTTCAAAGGTGTCGGTGAAAATCCGACTTGGGTAAAAATCTACCATTTACAAAGCGAGGAAAAAGCAATGTACCAGGACAAGACACTTGTATGCAAAGAATGTGGAGCAGAGTTTGTTTTCACAGCAGGCGAGCAGGAATTCTATGCTGAAAGAGGCTTCCAGAACGAGCCCCAGAGATGCAAGACATGCCGCGATGCAAGAAAGAACGCAGGAAAGGCTCAGAGAGAGCTCTTCACAACAACTTGCGCAGAGTGCGGTAAGGAAGCAAAGGTTCCTTTCCAGCCCT
>JAZNZQ010000227.1:0-2193 GCA_045595035.1 Eubacteriales bacterium
CATACATCACTTCGTGATGATTCCATACCACAGACAAGCTGCGGATTCCATACACGCCTTCGGCGTGATAGAGGTGCGAAGTATGAAGAAAAATCAATTATTGGAATACAGCGAAAAATTGGCGGTTGATATAGCAGAACTGTGTAAAACGAATAATTTTGATTCAAATATTGTTTTTCAAATAAAGAAAGCTTCATCAAGTACTTTTGCAAATATAACCGAGGCACAATATCCGCAAAGCTTACGCGATATGCATTCAAAATTCGAAATAGCCAGAAAAGAATGTGCGGAAACCGAGGGCTGGTTGAAACTGCTGTTTTCTTCGGGTGATATAGACGAGCAAACGTATAAAATTCAAAGAAATTTATGCGGAAGAATAAGAAGAACGCTTACCGCTTCCTGCATAACGATAGAGAAAAAATTAAAGCAAAGGTAATCAAACCTTTGCTTTTATTTATTGGAGCCATACTCCTTTCAACATGTACAGCGGGGTTCAGAGTCCCCGCATTATTTTCATAAATGCTCTTGAAAAATTTTCAAAAAAGACGTATAATTACTTTCGGACCGTTCGGACAAAGGGGAAGCAAAGATGAAAAATACAAAGCTTTATTCAAAGGGTGAGGAGATATTCAACGGCACGACACATATCGTGGGTGCCGCCTTCGGACTTATCTACCTCATTTTCAGTGTAATATATTCAGCACTCTATCTCGGTATGCCCGAGGTAGTATCAAACGCCGTTTTCGGCGCATCTATGATAATTCTCTACGTTATGTCGTGCTTATATCATATGATAAGCCACGAGAAGGCGAAGCGGGTGTTCCGCATATTTGATCATTGTTCCATATATCTTCTTATTGCGGGAACGTACACTCCCTTTATGATCATGGGAATAGCTAACGTTCGCGGATATATAATACTCGCGCTCGTTTGGTTTTTTGCCGTTCTCGGCATCACGCTCAATGCAACGATGATGAATAAAAAAGCGGTCAAGATATTTTCTTACATATCTTATATCGTAATGGGCTGGTGCGTTTTGTTCATCTACAAAGATATTGCCGTGATGCCGACCGTCTCTATCGCACTTCTGTTTGCGGGCGGTGTTGTGTATTCGGCGGGCTTTGTTTTCTACGGTCTCGGAAAGAAAAAGAAGTGGTTCCATTCGGTATGGCACCTTTTTGTTCTCGGCGGTTCGGTGCTGCATTTTCTGTCGATCATCTTTATGATGTTTATCATGAGCGCAAAATGATATCTTTTTTTATTCATTTTTTTAAATAAATTTGTAAAAAATTTTCCCAAAGTGTTGACAATCGGATTTTATGGTGCTATAATCATTTTACCAAAACACAATGATGCGGAAAAGTAGGCGGCAAGGCGCTTTTACAGAGAGATGTCGGCAGGTGAAAGACATCGGGCGCGGCCATCGAATATCACCGCGGAGTGGCTGTGATGAAATCTATATGAGAGTAAGCGCAGACGGGAGCTCCCGTAACAGAGTATGATTGTTTATGCAGTCGTGAGTGCGCCCTATGAGGCGAAAAAGAGTGGTACCGCGGAAAAGGTTGGACTTTATAAGTTTTAACGCTTTCGTCTCTTTGTGTTATCGTCAGATGACAAAAGATTCGGGGCTTTTTTTATTAAAAAAATTAAAACATTACATATTTTCAGGAGGAAATTACCATGCAGAACAAAATCTACTATCAGCAGGACTGCAATCTTGCAAAGCTTAACGGAAAAACAGTTGCCATCATCGGCTACGGCTCCCAGGGTCACGCGCACGCGCTCAACCTTAAGGACAGCGGCGTAAACGTTATCGTCGGTCTTTACAACGGCTCCAAGAGCTGGGCAAAGGCAGAAGCTCAGGGACTCAAGGTCATGACAAGCGCAGATGCTGCAAAGGCGGCTGATATGATCATGATCCTTATCAACGACGAGAAGCAGGCAAAGCTTTACAAGGAGTCCATCGAGCCGAACCTCACAGAGGGTAAGACGCTCGCATTCGCACACGGCTTCAACATCCACTTCGGATGCATCAAGCCCCCCAAGAACGTAAACGTTGTTATGATCGCGCCCAAGGGACCCGGACACACGGTTCGCTCCGAGTATCAGGCGGGCAAGGGCGTTCCCTGCCTTGTTGCTGTTGAACAGGACGCTACGGGCGATGCGCTTGAGATCGCACTTGCATACGCGCTC
>JAZNZQ010000228.1:0-3951 GCA_045595035.1 Eubacteriales bacterium
TGTGCGCCCGAGTGGTTTAAGTCCTCACGCTTAGCGTAGAGCTGTACCTTACCGCCCAGATAGTCGGAAAGTCTCTCAAGATGGGAAACGGGAGTAGGTCTGCCCTGAAATTCCTTTCTGATGCGGCGAAGCTCTGCAATAAACTTTCTTGACTGACAGATCGAGAAATAAGCTTCTGTGATCTCTTCCATTGCCGCCTTTAATTTCTCTTCGATAAATACGCCGCCGTATCTGCCGAAATATCCGTCCTTGTCGGGATAGTTGTTAAAATAGGTCTCGAAATCCACGCCGTTAAGTTTCATAAAAAAATCCTCCGTTTCTCTGTCGGGGTAACAAAAACGCCCTTGACAGAATTTGTTTTTTTCTGTCAAGGACGAATAATACTTTATCCGCGGTGCCACCTTGATTTCACGGTCTTCCGTGCGCTTTTGGAATACTACCATATCCCATGCAACTAACGTATGCCAAACGTCGCAGAATACTCGGGACTATCCCTTTGACTGCGCCCTCCGCGGTCCATTTGCCAAACTGTTTCTTACCCGCATCCCAGCATCACGGGCTCTCTGTGAAGTCATATGTGGCTTTATCTCCGCATCAACGGTTTATATTAAGGTTATTATATCACCCTGTTTTTTATTTGTCAACATTTTTTGCAAAATTTGCGTAAAGCTTCTCAGCCATCGCGCGCATCCTGTTTTCATCGACCTTAAGAACACGGCGGTCATAGGTAAGCAGTCCGTTCGTCTCATCCTCGACGTCGCTCACCTGAGTAAGCACCGCCGCCGCAAGCCCACCGTCGATCGCCGACATTATCTCGGTCTCATAGAGCTTTATAAGTGCATCCTCAAAGGCATCGCGCTCTTCGAAAAAGCGGTATCCGTAAGTCTTGTCAAGATTGAAAGCGTGATCCTTTATCTTTGTGGAATATCCGCCAAACTCGGAAAGTACCATCGGACGGCTGCCGAATTTCAGCTTTACGGGCTTGAAATAAACGTGCTCACTGTCAACGTCACTCTCTTTTGCACGGAACCATCCCGATGCCGTATCATAAACGCGCGAGGGATCGTATGACTTAAAGTCGCGGTAGTATTTATCCGCATCAAACTGTCCCCATCCCTCATTGAATATCGTGTAGTATACGACAGAGGGGTGGTTGTACAGTGCATCCATGATCCCGTACGACGTTCTCTCGAACTCTGCCCTTCTCTTTTTGCTTGCCCTGTGAGACACGCCCGATTTAAGAAACACGGTCGGAAGTGCCGTATCGATAAAGAAGCTGTATTTTCCGCTGTTTATCATATCTTGAAAAACGAGCATTCCGTGCTTATCGCAATAATAGTAGAATAGCTCACTCTCAAGCTTTATGTGCTTGCGAAGCATATTGAAGCCGCATGCCTTCATACGAAGTACGTCATCCTCAAAGCCACGATAGGTCGCGGGCATGAAGATACCGTCGGGAAAGTATCCCTGGTCGAGCAGTCCGTGACAGAATATCGGCTTGCCGTTTAAATAAAGATGCCCTTCTTTTGCTTCAAAGGTGCGAAGTCCGAAATAGGAGCGCACGTGGTCATCCCCCGAAACTATCTCAATATCATAAAGATGAGGAGAGTCGGGTGACCAGAGCACGGGAGAGTCAACTTCAAGACGAAAATGCCCGCCTTTGAAGCTATATTCCTCTCCGTTGAAAATGACCGTCTTGTTATCCTCGCCGCCCGTCACCTCGATATCAACGCCCGAGGTATCGGTACTCATCTTTATCCTTTTTATATAATTTTTCGGAACGTACTCCATCCATACGCTCTGCCAGATACCGCTTATTTTGGTGTACCACATACCGCCGCGGTGGCAGGTCTGCTTGCCGTACGGAAGCTCGGTATCCATTTCGTCGCGTGCTTCTATACGAAGCGTATTTTCGCCCATGGAGGCAAGCTCGGTTATATCAAGCTCGATCGGCAGATACCCGCCCACGTTCTCCCCTGCAAGCTTACCGTTTACAAAAATTTTTGCCCTCTGATCGCAGGCACCGATATGAAGTAGCAAGCGCATATCATTCTTTTCTAAAAGGAATGTGCGCTCGTATATCATAAGGTCGTCCTTATCTATCTCTCGATGTACTCCCGACAGGCGCGATTCGGGAACAAAGGGCACAAGGATCTCGCCGTTATAGCTTTTTTTGCCCGTATTCTCAATTTTAAAGCTCCATCTTCCGTTAAGCGGAATGTATGACTCACGCACCATCTGCGGACGCGGATATTCCGCAAAGGGGATATTTCCGATATCCTTTTCGTATTCGGTGGTAAGCTCCACCGTGCGGATCTTTTTCATAATCAAAACCTCACAAAAGTTTGCGCGACCTTGCGCGCTATTTTATATATCGGTCCCTCAAGCTCCTTTTGCGCATCCTTCAGGCGCGCACGGATCTCAATATTCTGCGGGCAATGCTTCTCGCACTTTCCGCAACCGATACACTCGGATGCCGCCGCCGAATTTTTTCTTGCTGCAGTTCCCATAAAATGCTTGCGCATTGCGGCAAACCATCCCTCGGAATACTTGCGGTTATATGCGGCAAAGGTCCCGGGAATATCAACGTTTTTGGGACATGGCATACAGTATCCGCACCCCGTGCATCCGACCTTCATTTTCGAATTTATTATGGCAACTACTCGCTTCAGCATCGCCTCATCGCTCTCACGAAGTTCGCCTGCCGAGACGCTTGATGCCGTTGCAATATTCTCTTCGACCATCTCGACCGAATTCATGCCTGAGAGCACGACCGTAACCTTTTCCTGATTCCACAGCCAGCGAAACGCCCACTCGGCGGGAGTGCGCTTTATATCGTGCGAGGCAAATATCTTCACCGCTTCATCAGGCAGATTTTTTACAAGCTTTCCTCCGCGAAGCGGTTCCATTATCATCACGGGAAGCCCCGCCGCGTGTGCATGATCAAGTCCCGCTCTTCCCGCCTGCGAATGCTCATCCATATAATTGTACTGTATCATTGTAAAATCCCAATCATAAGCATCGACGAGCCGACAGAACATCGACGAGCTTCCGTGGTAAGAAAAGCCGACCTGACGTATCTCACCCTTTGCCTTCTTCTCGGCTATCCAATCAAGTATCCCCATCTCGCAAAGCCGCTCCCATGTGGCGATATCTGTCAGCATATGCATAAAATAGTAGTCGATATAATCGGTGCGAAGGCGTCTTAGCTGTTCATAAAAAAGCTTGTCCAGACCTTCTCTGCTCTTTATGAGGTAATGCGGAAGCTTTGTGGCAATATATACCTTGTCACGGATGCCGTTCTTTTCGAATATCTCTCCGAGTGCCGCCTCGCTTCCGGGATAGATGTAAGCGGTATCAAAATAATTCACGCCATTATTATAGGCAAGCATTATTTCCTTCTCTGCCTCTTCCATATTTATTTTGCCGTACTCGCGGCCGAATCTCATACATCCAAATCCAAGTATCGATAATTTGTTTCCGTATTTATCCAAGCGATAATTCATATAAAACTCCATTAAAAGTGAGCGCAGATGCGCTCACTTTATTATTCTTTAGAATCGCGGCAGGTAAGCAGCCATTGCTTCTTTCCGCCCCAATGTATGGGTGCCGCAGTTGCATCCACCTCAAGTCCGAGATGCGTATTTATAACCCTACAGGTTCCACCCTTACCCCCATTAAGCTTTATCGGGCAGTCGCGGCAGGGCTCATCATTGCCCATAAGCGCCTTGTAGCAATACGCGCCCTTTACAACGTCGGGAGCCACCTCGAGCACCTTGCCGTTAAGAAAATGAAGCGCATAGGTTTCGGAATCCACCACGTAGACCCATGCGTATTGATTTTCAAGCACGCCGAGAAGATCGTGATTGAGCTCCTCCGTACGCTCTTGCGCGCGCTTCTTTAGAAGAAAGACCGAGACCATCTGCGAAAGGAATGTAAGAAGGTCTATCT
>JAZNZQ010000229.1:0-2601 GCA_045595035.1 Eubacteriales bacterium
TACGATCCGACTTAAAAGAGTGGTCTACGGCGCAAAGGACTCAAAGGCGGGCGCAATGGGAAGTGTGATAAATCTTAATTCCTATCCCTTAAATCACAAATGTGAAACGGTATCGGGGGTCCTTGCCGATGAGTGTGCAAAGATACTTGGTGAATTTTTTCTTTCCCGAAGAGGTAATAAATGATAACTAAAAATTCGATCCACAACATAACTATAACCGATATAAACAACCTCGGCTACGGTGTCGGCAAGATAGACGGCATCGTGACATTCGTTGCGGGCGCGGTCACGGGCGACGAGCTTTCGGTCAAGGTCATCAAGGTAAATAAAAGCTACCTTGTCGCAAGGATAGAAACTGTTATAAGACCGTCCGAGCACCGAATAAAGGATAATTGCGCATCGGGCGTGCGTTGCGGCGGATGTGTTTACAGACACGTGTCCTATGAGCACGAGCTTGAATTAAAGCGCGGATATGTCAAGGCCTGCTTCTCTAAGGCGGGAGTGAAGGATATTGAGATCGCACCCACGCGCACGACGGGGATCACGGACGGATACCGCAACAAGGCGCAGTATCCCGTGGCGCTCGGCAAAAAGGGAATTGAGATCGGTTTTTTTGCAGTAAAGACACACGATATTGTTAATATAGATTCATGCGCGCTTCAACCCGCTGTTTTCGGTGAGATATGCGCTGCTGTAAAGGCATTTATGGAGAAATACAAGATAATGCCTTACGATGAGATGACTGGCAAGGGAAGCGTGCGACACATTTACCTTCGCCATGCAAAGAATACCGCAGAGATAATGGTCTGCATCGTCATAAATACAAAAACGCTTCCACATTCCGATAAGCTCATCGAGAGTCTTACGGCAAGGTTTCCCGAGATAAAGAGCATCATGCTCAATGTAAACGATAAAAATACCAACGTTGTGCTCGGACGTGAGTACAGTTGTATATACGGCAGACCGTACATTACAGACGTGCTATGTGACAAAAAATTCAATATCTCCGCCGGCTCATTCTATCAGGTAAATCACGATGCGGCCGAGCTGCTTTACGGCATTGCTAAGGAAAAAGCAAAGATAACGCCCGAGGATACCGTGCTCGACCTCTATTGCGGCATCGGTACGATAGGACTTTCGATCGCATCCGATGCGAAGGAGCTGTGGGGCGTTGAGATAGTCGCCGAGGCGGTAGAGTGTGCCAAAGAGAACGCTAAGATAAACGGTGTCGAAAATGCTCATTTTGTATGCGCCGATGCGGGCGATCCATTCTCAGCAGATATTCCTACTCCTCATATAGTAATACTCGATCCGCCCAGAAAAGGTTGCAGTAAAGAGCTTATTTTGAGAATATCCGAGCTTGGGATCGAGCGTGTGGTTTACATCTCTTGCGGTCCTGATACACTCGCACGCGATGTGGCAATATTCGGTGAGCTTGGGTACGCTCCCGACGAAGTTGTTCCCGTGGACCTTTTCCCCCGCACAGGCCATTGTGAAGCGGTCGTTTGTCTCAAACGCCGACTCGACGTCGATATGCGCCGCTGACGCGTCGCTCGATATACGCTTTACGTTCGATCTGGCGCTTCGCGCTCGATATGCCCTGCGGGGCAAGAAGAAAAAGGCGCAATCGAATCTCGTTGCCGAAGGTAACATATCGAATGCGAACGAAGCGAGCATATATCGATTGCTCGCCTTGCGAGCAAATATCAAGTTGCGAAGCAACATATCGACAAAAAAGAAAGGAGCTTTCGCTAATGGCTGACAATAAGAATCAACTACGAGAAGATGCAATCGAGCTTGCAATCCAAATATCCGATTTATGCGACGAAATCAAAGGTTGCTCTGTTTATGCAAATCAGATTGTCCGTTCTTCATCATCTATCGGAGCAAATATACACGAGGCGAAATATGCACAGAGTAAAGCCGATTTCATAAACAAATTGGAAATTTCATTGAAAGAGTGTTCGGAAACCGAATATTGGCTTGAACTGATTTTCAGAAAAAATAAAATGACAGAGACAAACTACAAAGATTTACGCAATAAATGCGGTTCAATCAGGCGCAGACTCATCGCCTCCATCACTACCGCAAAGGGCAAGCAATAGGGGACAATTAAAGAAAGGAGAAAACGATGCGGTATTTTCAATGCGACACATTAAGACAAGAAGATCGAAAAATTGTATATCAAGATATAGAGCTGACTGATGAAGAAAAGAAAAGTGACCGTCAAGGTAAAATTTTGAATTTTTTAGGAACACTTTTATTCTTCGTTGTGTTTGTTGCAGTTTTTGTTGGCAGCCTGTCTTTTATCGTGCGAATTCCGACATCTAATAATCCTTTTCTCTTTGTTTTGATTGTTATTGCTATGTTCATATTAGGATTTGTCGCACTGCTTGTGTCCGTTTTGATCGGTTTATTTGCCAGTTCTCCAATCTATAAAAAGGCACAAGAAAAATTGGCTATTCAGAAAAGAAATTGTTTTGATAAATCAATAATATTCTTGCGAGAATATTACGGTTGGACGGAACCGTGCGTTGTGACAAAGTGTTATGATTCGAGTGATAAAATTTTTAATAATCGTGATGTTTGTATTTTTCTTGT
>JAZNZQ010000230.1:0-5974 GCA_045595035.1 Eubacteriales bacterium
GTGCCGTTTGCATCCTTCTTTGCGTTTACGAGCGTAACGTATCCCTCGTCTGCTTCGGGCTCACTGTCGATAAGCGAGAATATACGGTCCGCGCCCGCCATAGCCATTGCAATGGAGTTTATCTGTTGAGCTACCGTGTTGACGTTGCCCGTAAACTGCTTTGCCATATTGAGGAAGGGTATCATCACGTCGATGGTAAGCACGCCGACCGAGCCCGCGATAAGCGCTGATGCGCTGATATTGGGTATCTTTGTAAGAAGGATAACGCCGCCGACAGTGGCGATAAACACGTAAAGAATGTTACCGATATTACCGATGATGGGACCGAGCACGTTTGCGTACGCGTGCGCTCTGAAGTTGTCCTCGTAAAGCTCCTCGTTTATCTTCGAGAAGTCGGACACGCAGGCATCCTCGCGGTTAAACACCTTGATGACCTTCTGTCCGTTCATCATCTCCTGTACAAAGCCCTCTGCCTTACCCATAGAGCGTTGCTGTTTCATAAAGAACTTAGCCGAGCCGCCGCCGACCTTTTTGCTGACAAAAAGCATCGCGACTACACCGAGCAGCACGACAAGGGTGAGCCATATGCTGTAATAGACCATGATGCAGAACACGCACGCAAGCAGTATTCCCGACTGAATCAGTGCGGGAAGCGCCTGGGAAACGAGCTGACGGAGCGCGTCGATGTCGTTTGTGTAACGGCTCATTATGTCGCCGTGCTTGTTGGTATCAAAATACTTGATGGGAAGGGTCTGCATCTTCTCAAACATCGCGCGTCGCATCTTGTTAAGAAAGCCCTGCGTAATAAAGGCGCCGAGCTGATTCGACGAGAAGACGGCAATAAGCGCGATAATGTAAAAGGTAGCAAGAGTTGCGACCTTCGGCAAAATGACCGCCGATGCGCCCGCCCAGTCACCCGTGGTGTACCAAACTTCAATATCGGCTATGATCTGCTGTTGAAAGATCGCAGGCATGGCAGATGTGACGGCGGTGATTATAATACAAAGCGCAACTACAGGGACAAGCACGGGATAAAACTTAAGAAGCATACCGACTATGCGGCCGATACCGCCCTTGTTTTTCTTATCGATCTTCTTCATTCTCGTCCCCTCCCTTCGTCTGCTGCTCATATATCTCGCGGTAGATCTCGCTGTTCTGCATAAGCGATGCGTGATCGCCCGACGCCGAGACCTTGCCGTTTTCCATAACGATGATAAGATCTGCATCCTCGACAGAAGCAATACGCTGAGCAATTATTATCTTTGTGGTTTCGGGAATAAATTCACGGAATCCGCGGCGGATAAGGGCATCGGTCTTCATATCGACCGCGCTTGTCGAGTCGTCGAGAATAAGTATCTTCGGACGCTTAAGAAGCGCACGCGCAATACAGAGACGCTGCTTCTGTCCGCCCGACACGTTCGTTCCGCCCTGCTCTATATAAGTATCGTACTTGTCGGGGAAGCTGTCGATGAATTCGTGAGCGCATGCAAGCTTGCACGCCTCGATCATCTCCTCATCGGTCGCATCGGGATTTCCCCAGCGAAGGTTTTCCTTGATCGTACCCGAGAAGAGCAGATTCTTCTGGAGTACCATTGCCACGTTGTCTCGAAGCGTTTCAAGATCGTAATCTCTTACGTCCACGCCGCCGACCTTGACGCATCCCTCGCTTACATCGTAAAGACGCGGGATGAGCTGAACGAGTGTCGATTTACTCGACCCCGTACCGCCGAGAATGCCCACGGTCATACCCGATCTTATGTGAAGGTTAACATCAGAGAGCGCCGCCCTCTTTGATTTTTCGAAGTACTTGAAGCTCACGTCCTCGAAATCGATAGAACCGTCACTTACCTCGTATACGGGAGATGCGGGATTCGAAAGCGTAGACTTCTCACAAAGTACCTCATCTATTCGCTTCATGGACTCAAGCGACATCGTTATCATAACGTATATCATCGAGAGCATCATAAGCGAGAAGAGTATCTGCACGCCGTATGTGAGCATAGCAGAAAGCTGTCCGACGTCTATGGTCGAGCCCATGCCCGTGATTATGAGCTTGGAGCCGACCGTCATGATAAAGATCATGTTGAAATACATACACGCCTGCATGAGCGGATTGTTGAGAGCAACGATTCGCTCTGCCTTTGTGAAATCGGCGCATATATTGTCGGATGCCGCACCGAATTTCTTCTGCTCGTATTCCTCACGCGAAAAGCCCTTTACCACGCGCATCGCACGCACGTTTTCCTCGATTGATTCGTTGAGCTTATCGTATTTCTTGAACACACGGCGAAAAGCAGGCATAGCGAATCTTGCAACGAGCAAAAGACCGGTCACAAGCACCGGTACGACCACAACGAAGGTCGTTGCGAGCATACCGCCCATAATAAAGGCCATAATCACCGCAAAAACAAACATAAGAGGCGCGCGTATCGCCGTTCTTATTATCATCATATAGGACATCTGCACGTGAGAGATGTCGGTCGTCAGTCTTGTTACAAGCGACGAGGACGAGAATCTGTCAATGTTGGCAAACGAATAGCCCTGTATCTTCGAGAACATCTCGGCTCTTAGATTCTTTGCAAATCCCGCCGCCGCCTTCGCGCTCATATAACCGGCAAGTCCGCCGCATGCAAGCGAGATGAGCGCCATAACGATAAGCGAGATGCCTATCGTAAGCAGGGTCTTCATCTCAAGTCCGAGCTTGAGACTGTTCACAAGCTCTGCCGTGATAAAGGGGATAAAGCACTCGATTATGACCTCAAGAACAATAAAAACAAAGCTGAGGAGCGACGGGCGCTTGTATTCTCTTACACAGGACAACAGTCTTTTTATCATATTTATATCATCCTCCTTTTTACATCTACAAATAATTAGTATATCATAATTAAAATTTCATCTCAATACCTATTTTGTTAATTTTTTTATAAATAGAAAAACCGCCCGAGGGCGGTTTTCATTATTTTTCGGGATAGAACTTGTTTTTTGCCATACACAGGCGGTGTGCGTCGTGCTTAAGGAAATAGATATCGTCCATCGTGGTGCGATACCAAGCAGCAGTAGCAAATCCGAGAAGGCGGCTCTCGTCGACAACGTTCTTGCAGTGTGCTACGACCTGCTCGGTACACTTGCCGTTGTTCCAGGTGGAAGCGGTGGGGATCTGGTCATAGCCAAGCTCCTCGAGTCTGCGGAATGCATTGAAGCACTTATCCCAGCCGGACGGATCCGTGAATCCCTCGTAAGCTCTGAAATAGAACCAGTCGGACTGTACAACAGACTTGGGCATGTGCTTTTCGAAAAGATCCGGGAACTTCCATGCATAGTCGGACCATACCCACGGACGCGCGCCGTTCTTCTCACAGCACTCGAAGAGGAAATACCAATCGTGCCAGAAGAGCTGCTCGTTACGGATGATCATGGACTCAAGATGCTTTTCATTGCCGGGATACTCCTCGTCCATGCCGAGGTGAAAGTATTTGGGGTGGTCAAAAAGCTCACAGGTCTCGTCGATAAGGTCCTTGCAAAGCTCGTAATATACGGGTGTCGAAGTAAGACGGCGGTAAGATTTCATCCAGGACGAATGAGCCGTCGAGAAGTTAAACTTGGGAATAGGTGTCATGCCGAGTGCGCGGATATCGGCAAGCTTTTGTTTAAGCTTGTCACGGCTCCATGCGTTGGGCGCGGCGATCTCGGGGTGGCTGTCAAAGCGCACGCCGTCAAGTATATCGATAAGCACCGTGTTTATGCCCTGAGAAGGCAAGAAGCGGATTATCTCGTCCCAGGCCTCCTCCTCCGTGTCTATCTCCTCTCTCCAGTCGGGCTCGATATAAAGACCGAATCCCGGAGTGGTGGGGTCGCAGGAAATGTGCTGACTGATCCTGATATAATAAGTCCACATCAAATCGTTTTTCATAAAGTTTCCTCCGTTTGCATTTTATGATCGGTCGCAGGTCTATTCTCATGCGACTCTCTTCCAATTATACACTAAAACCTTTTAGCTGTCAACTTTATAATGGAAAATAGTATAAAAAAAGCACCCGCTTGGGTGCTTTTTGTTTTGAGACGTGTTGACAAAAAGGCTGCCATCAATCATAATAATATGCGTATTTTCTTTGTGAATTTTCGAAATCCGTGCAATCATCACACAATGCTCTGCGGTAAACGCCCTGCTCGGTCTTTACGTAAAGTGCGTCGGCAATGGCAATGTCGATGGGCTTACTGTTATCCGGAAGATCGAGCATCACATCGATCAGTCCGAAGGATCTGACGCATTGGATTCCGATCGCCGTCAGGACATAGAGCCTGTCAACGGCATCTGTTGCCATCGAAATCGAGCCCTTTGGATAGATTCGGGGGATTGTATGAAGCATTGCGTGAAGAAGTCGTTTTTGAATAGAAATTTTATCGTCTGCAAGATACATGTAAACCACGTCGTCGTTTTGATCTGCCGCATACCACGCAAGCTTATCTGCCGACAAGGCTACTGATTCGTAAGATTTAAGTGCGTCCGGAGTATCCGCTATCATTTTTTGGGGGAAGGTCTCGCATCTTTCCCACCCACTGCCAAACGGAATAACCTTATCAACTCTTGGGGAACTTGCGGGTGACACAATGGGCTTCGTTTTATAATCCTTCCATATCCATTCGTTGCGCTTGTATGCTTCCTCTTGATTTCTGTAGCGGCTGCAATGTCCCTCGCCGGGAAAATACTCCGAGTGATAGTCATATCCGGCAAAGATCAGACCGTGATCCGATTCTTCATCGATTCCTCTGCTCCAGCCGAAATAATCGTTAGGCTCGTTTTCCGACATTTCTTGATATACGCGCAATGGCTTTGTTTCGTATTTACGGATGAGATAGGGGATTTCGTTTCCTCTTCCCATAGCAAGAAATGACGGCGAGCTCATGTATACTCTATGGAAATATTCCGGATGGAACCAGGCTATTACGAAAGCGGAAATGCCTCCGGAGGATCCTCCGCTGACCATATGCATATCGGGGGAAGGGGAAATGTTTACCCCGTAAGTTTCCACAACATAGGGAATCAGCTCATAAACGATAAAATCGGCATATTCACGGTCAAACAGATCGTAGCTGTTCAATCTCATTTTACGGATCGTTCCATCGGGCATAACCAGCTTGCCGGACTTAACTCCTATACTGATGCAGTAGGGGGCTTTGCCCTCATCTGCAAGCTTGAGCATGGAATTGACGTTCGCATCATTCTGACCGTCATGCTCTATCAAAAGTGCGAACTCATCAAGGATTTTTTCGGGGATGGATATTGTGAAATCAAACCGCATATCGGGCTTGAATTTTTTTCCTACAAGACTTCCTTGGATGCTTTTTAAATCGGACATATTGACGCCGCCTTTCTGTTATTCGATGTTCACATCAAATGCATTATAGTACAGTTTTCGGTGTTTGTCAATATAAAAATGCTTTTCGCCAAAGCGAAAAGCTACCTTTTCTTTTCTCTTTTCTCTCTTCTCTCTTATCTGGAAAAGTCGCGCGGGAGATTTAGACAAGAGTGAAGAGTGAAGAGTGAAGAGTACAAAAAGAAAAACCCGCTTGCGCGACTTTTCTTTTTGGAGGCGCCACCCGGAATCGGACCGGGGATAGAGGTGTTGCAGACCTTTGCCTTACCGCTTGGCCATGGCGCCGTATTTGAACAAGGGTATTATACCACATCATTTTCGTTTTGTCAATCTTTTTTTCAAAACTTATTTCATCTTTATTTCGATACGATTCGCACCGCAAAATCGCCCCCGAAAATGGAAATATACATACTTGTTTTATTATATACCGCCTTGTATAATAAGGTCAGGTTAAACTAAAAAGCAGCAAAATGGAGGATATTATGCAGAACATAACAAAAAGGTTTCCCGTAAGGGTAAACGGCACGCTTATCGGCGACAATCATTCCCCATATGTTCCCTTCGGTTTTGATATAACCGAGCTTGTCAAATTTGATAGT
>JAZNZQ010000231.1:0-7011 GCA_045595035.1 Eubacteriales bacterium
TAATCGAAATGCGCGGAG
This sequence comes from Eubacteriales bacterium, assembly GCA_045595035.1. Classification (GTDB taxonomy): domain Bacteria; phylum Bacillota; class Clostridia; order Oscillospirales; family CAG-272; genus CAYZHW01. The sequence continues at coordinate 19 of JAZNZQ010000231.1, forward strand.
TTTACGGAACCTTCGTGTATCTTTTGACAATCAATAAGAGAAAGCTTGTTGTCAAGCATAACAAGATATACCGTTTCAACGGTCGAACCAACGTATTTATTGACAAGGAATTCGCCCATTTTGTCGACCGTGTCGAGTGACATTCCCGGTTTGTTCGTATCGTTTATATAATATCTTGCAATGTCGGGAATAAGCTTTATAAGCGTTGCCGAATGCTCTTTTATCCCGGGGATCTCGATAAGCTCCTCAAAGTCCGCATCGAGCACGCCCGAGAAGGAGCCGAAGCGCTCTATCAGAGTGTGTGCCGTTTCGTTTACGTCCTTTTGCGGGATCGAAAAAAAGAGCAGAAGTTCAAGCACGTTGTGCGGTTCAAAACTGTCAAGCCCCTCGCGTAAAAATCTGTTTTTCAGTCTCTGTCTGTGGTGTTCGTGCATTTGTTTACCTCCGAGAGTATTACATAGAATCATATCACTTGTGACAAATATTGTCAAGCCCCTTGATTTATTCGTCGAAAAGATGTATACTATAATATTGGAAAAAGTTTGTATAAAAAAGAAAGGTATATTGATATGAAACTTGAAAAGTTGACTTCTTTTGAAGGTGTAAAGGGCCCGGTGCTCACGATAGTTATGGACGGTGTAGGTCTTGCGGGCGACAATGCGGCAAACGCTGTAAAGGCGGCATACACACCCACACTTGACTCTCTTATGGCAAAGTATCCCATGGTATCGCTCAAGGCACACGGCACAGCCGTAGGTCTCCCTTCCGACGATGATATGGGTAACTCCGAGGTCGGTCACAACGCACTCGGCGCGGGACAGGTATTCGCTCAGGGCGCAAAGCTCGTATCTCAGTCCATCGAGTCGGGCAAGATGTTTGCTTCTGCTACGTGGAAGGAGCTTGTCGCAAACGTAAAGGCAAATGCATCCACACTTCACTTTATAGGTCTTTTCTCGGACGGTAATGTCCATTCTCATATAGACCATCTCAAGGCAATGCTCACCGAAGCAAAGGCAGAGGCGGTCGCAAAGGTGCGCATCCACATCCTCATCGACGGACGTGACGTAGGCGAGACTTCCGCGCTTGATTACATTGAGCCGTTTGAGGAGTTTATCGCAGGTCTTCGCAGCTCCGATTACGATATCAAGATCGCAAGCGGCGGCGGAAGAATGAAGATCACAATGGACCGCTATGAGGCAGACTGGTCCATGGTAGAGCGTGGCTGGCAGACACACGTACTCGGAGAGGGAAGACAGTTCTGCTGTGCAAAGAAGGCGGTCGAAACATATCGTGAGGAGCTTCACGTTATCGACCAGGATCTTCCTCCCTTCGTTATTGCAGAGGACGGCAAGCCGGTCGGTACTATCGAGGACGGCGACAGCGTTATCTTCTACAACTTCCGCGGCGACCGTTCGATCGAGATATCCAAGGCATTCGAGGCAGTCGAGTTTGACAAGTTCGACCGCGTCCGTTTCCCCAAGGTCGTATACGCAGGTATGCTCGAGTACGACGGCGACCTCCACATTCCTTCCAAGTATCTCGTATCTCCTCCCGAGATCACAAATACGATGGGCGAGTACCTTGTAAACACGGGAATATCTCAGCTCGCTATCTCCGAGACACAGAAGTACGGTCACGTAACATATTTCTGGAACGGCAACAAGTCGGGCAAGTTTTCCGAGGAGCTTGAGACATATATCGAAGTCCCCTCCGACGTTGTTCCTTTCGAGCAGCGCCCCTGGATGAAGTGTGCAGAGATCACAGACAAGCTCATCGAGTGCCTCGAGAGCGGTAAGTATAAGTATCTCCGTGTAAATTTCCCGAACGGCGATATGGTAGGCCACACAGGTAATATGCAGGCGACCATCTGCTCGATGGAAGCACTTGACCTTCAGCTTGCAAGGATCCTTGCAGTTGTAGACAAGCTCGGCGGTGCGGCGCTTATCACAGCCGACCACGGAAACGCAGACGAGATGTACGAGATGGACAAGAAGACAGGCGAGCCCAAGAAGGGCAAGGACGGCTCCTACAAGTCAAAGACCAGCCATACTCTCAATCCCGTACCCTGCATCATCTACGATAATTTCACAGCGGACAAGTACAAGGTAAAGGCAGACGAGGGCAAGTTCGGTCTTTCCAACGTTGCCGCTACTATGGTCAACCTTATGGGCTATGCTGCTCCCGATATGTGGGATGAATCTGTAATCGAGTTCTAAAGTCAATAAAATAGTGAAAAAGCCACGCGAAAGCGTGGCTTTTTAGCACTCTCTTTGCCAATTTACAAATAATTAACAAATAAAAATCAATAAAAATGTTGACAAAACGGTAAAATAGTGGTAAATTTGTATTGTTGGATTTAGCACTTGAGTATAACGAGTGCTAAAAATGAGTAAAATGACATGGAGGTGTGCGAATGAGCTTCCCGTATGACGAGCTTAGCGAAAGAAAGAAACTCATATTGAAAGCCATAATTGATGCGCACATCGAAAACGGTGAGCCGGTCGGTTCAAAGTACATCACGACGAATAAGCAGATAGCATACTCGTCTGCTACCATCAGAAACGAGATGGCAGAGCTTGAGTCGCTCGGATATCTCGAACAGCCGCACACGTCGGCGGGAAGAGTACCGAGTGAGCTCGGATACAGATTCTACGTTGACACGATGCTCAACGATTACGCAATGACCGCGACCGAGATAAACGAGCTCAACACACTCATGAAGGTGAAGCTCGGCGAGCTTGATAAAATACTTGATAAAGCATCGAAGATAGCATCGGCGCTCACAAATTACACCGGTATCGCGATAAAGCCGAAGAGAAAGATGACCGTCATCGTCAAATACGAGGCGGTGAGGATCGACGAGAGAAGCTTTGTTCTTGTAATGCTGACCTCGGCGCAGGCGGTAAAGACGAAATACGTAAACCTCGGCTTCGAGGTGCCGCCCCATGTGCTTTCTACCTTGCAGGAAGCACTCAACTCCACGCTTGTAAACGTGACGGCAGAGGATATAACCCTTCCGACGATAATGCATCTTGAGGAGGAGATGGGCGATTACTCATTCATGATAAGCCCGATAATCAAGCTCATATATGAAGCTATGAGCGAGGTGGGCGGCGGAGAGCTCAAGGTCGACGGTGTTGACCGACTCTTGCAGTATCCCGAGTATTCCGATCTTGGAAGATTCAAGGCGTTGCTCGGCTCGTTTGAGAAGAAGGACGATATTCTCGACGTTGTCTCCGCAAGCGAGAACGACGGTGTGAACATATACATCGGCTCGGAAAACCCGATAGGAGCGTTTGGTAACTCGACGCTCATATACAAGACGATAAAGGCGGGAGACCGTGTGGTGGGCTCGATAGGAATAATCGGCCCTTGCCGAATGGACTGCTCGAGGGTCGTCGCAATGATACAGCATATCGCGGATAACATATCCGATATGATAAATGATAACAACGCACTTCCGAAAGGAGACAATAAAGATGAGTGATATCGAAAAGGATACGGTAGAAGAAACTGCCGCACCCGAAGAGCAAAAGACCGAAAAGAAAAAGACCGCTAAGGCAGGAAAGCTTGAAAAAGAGATAGAAGCTTTAAAAAAGGAGCTTGAGGCGGCAAACGCAAAGGTAGCCGAGGGCGAGGATAAGTACATGAGAATGTATGCCGAGTACGACAACTTCCGTCGCCGCGCGGCAAAGGAGCGAGAGGGGATATACACAGATGCGTACAGCGATGCCATTACGCAGATACTTCCGATGCTTGACAATATGCAGCGCGCAACGCAGTTTGCAGATGCACAAGCGGTAAAGCAGGGTGTCGAGATGATACTCAAGAGCTTCACCGACACGCTCTCTTCCATGGGGGTTACCGAGATAGAAGCCGAGGGCAAGGAATTTGACCCGAATCTTCACAATGCGGTGATGCACGTCGAGGATGAAAACGTTGGCGAGAACATTGTCGTTGAGGTCCTTCAGAAGGGCTATATGAAGGGTGATAAGGTCATCCGCTATGCTATGGTAAAAGTAGCAAACTAAAATACGTAAACAAATAATATAATATATAAAAAGATAATTTGGAGGAAAGAATCATGGGAAAGATAATAGGAATAGATCTTGGTACAACAAACTCTTGCGTTGCAGTGTACGAGGGCAGTGAGCCGGTCGTTATCACCAACCCCGAGGGATCGCGCACAACACCTTCTGTTGTTGCATTCTCGAAGACCGGTGAGAGAATGATCGGTCAGGTCGCAAAGAGACAGAGCATCACAAACCCCGAGCGCACCGTAATGAGCATCAAGCGCGAGATGGGTACAAACTATAAGGTAGATATTGACGGTAAGAGTTACACTCCTCAGGAGATATCGGCTATGATCCTTCAGAAACTCAAAGCCGACGCAGAGGCATATCTCGGCACAAGCGTATCGCAGGCGGTAATCACCGTTCCCGCATACTTCTCCGATGCACAGCGACAGGCAACAAAGGACGCAGGTAAGATCGCAGGTCTTGAGGTGCTTCGTATAATCAACGAGCCCACAGCAGCAGCACTTGCTTACGGCATGGATAAGGAAACAGACCAGAAAATAATGGTATTCGACCTTGGCGGCGGTACATTTGACGTATCGCTTCTTGAGATTTCCGACGGTGTATTCGAGGTCCTTGCAACAGCAGGTAACAACCGTCTCGGCGGCGACGACTTCGACCAGAGGATCATCGACTGGATGGCAGATACATTCAAGAAGGAAAACGGTATAGATCTCCGTCAGGATAAGATGGTAGCACAGCGCCTTAAGGAAGCGGCTGAAAAGGCAAAGATCGAGCTTTCGGGTATGGCAAGTGCAAACATCAACCTCCCCTTCATCACAGCAGATGCAACAGGCCCCAAGCACTTTGAGGCAACACTCACACGTGCTAAGTTCAACGAGCTCACAGCAGATCTCGTTGACGCAACGATGGGACCGACAAGACAGGTGCTCAAGGATGCAGGCGTAACGGCTTCTCAGGTAGACAAGGTGCTTCTTGTCGGCGGTTCGAGCCGTATCCCCGCAGTTCAGGAAGCAGTCAAGAGCTTTATCGGCAAGGAGCCCTTCAAGGGTATCAACCCCGATGAGTGCGTAGCTATCGGTGCTGCTGTTCAGGCGGGAGTTCTTGGCGGTGAGGTCAAGGATCTTCTCCTTCTCGACGTAACACCCCTTTCGCTCGGTATCGAGACACTCGGCGGCGTATTCAACCGTATCATCGACAGAAATACAACTATCCCTGTAAAGAAGAGTCAGATATACTCCACAGCGGCAGACGGACAGACATCGGTTGAGATCCATGTCCTTCAGGGTGAGCGTGAGATGGCGGCGGGCAACACAACGCTCGGACGCTTCAATCTCGACGGTATCCCTGCAGCTCCTCGCGGCGTTCCCCAGATCGAGGTAACGTTCGACATCGATGCTAACGGTATCGTTAACGTAACGGCTACCGATAAGGGCACGGGTAAGGAGCAGCACATAACCATCACAAGCTCCACGAATATGAGCCAAGAGGATATTGACAAGGCGGTCAAGGATGCCGAAAAGTTCGCAGAAGAGGACAAGAAGCAGAAGGAAGCCGTTGATACAAAGAACCACGCAGAGAACCTTATTTTCCAGAGCGAGAAGGCACTCGGCGAGATTGGCGACAAGGTCTCCGAGGATGAAAAGGCACCCATAAAGGAAGCTATCGAAAAGCTCCGTCAGACTATCTCGGGCGGCGATACGGCTGCTATCAAGGCAGATACAGAGGCGCTTGAAAAGGCGTTCTATGCGCTCTCCGAGAAGCTTTACAAGAATGCTAACCCTCAGGGGGATGCAGGCGATATGGGCGGGGCCGCCCAGAGCGGCGACGGCACATATTACAGCGCTGACTACGAAGATAAGACAGGCGAAAATAAATAATCATAAGGATATACGGGTAAGGGCAGGTCATGCTCTTACCCTGCTCCTGTGTTAATAAGGAAACGGATTATGGCAGACAAGCGCGACTATTATGAGGTGCTCGGCGTTGACAAGAGCGCGGGCGAAGCAGAAATAAAAAAAGCATACAGAACGCTGGCAAAAAAGTATCACCCCGATATGAACCCGGGAAATGCTGAGGCGGAGGCGAAATTCAAAGAGGTAAACGAGGCATACGCGGTGCTCTCCGATCCCGAAAAGAAGAGCAAGTACGACCAGTTCGGCCATGCGGCATTCGACCCTTCGGCAGGCGGCGGTACGGGCGGATTCGATTTTTCGGGCTTCTCGGGCTTCTCGGACATATTCGATATGTTCGGCGGCGGATTTGGCGGGGGCGGATTCTCGCAATCAAGACGTAACGGTCCCGTGCGCGGTGACGATATCGGTGTGCGTGTTACGATCACCTTTGAGGAATCGGCATTCGGTTGTAAAAAGGATATAACATATAACAGAATAGAAAAATGCTCGGATTGCGGCGGCTCGGGCGCAAAGAAGGGAACAACTGCTGAAACTTGTTCTAACTGCCGCGGTACGGGTCAGGTGCGTACACAGCAGAGAATGATGGGCATGACCTTCCAGTCGACCGCTGCCTGCCCTAACTGTAACGGAAGCGGCAAGATAATAAAGACACCTTGCCCCGAGTGTAACGGAAAGGGTTATGTTCGCATCTCCAAGAAGCTGAGCGTATCCATTCCCGCAGGTATTGACGACGGCGAGCGTATCGTTATACGCGGTCAGGGCAACGACGGCAGAAACGGCGGTCCTGCGGGGGATCTTGTCGTTATGGTTAACGTGCGTCCACACACAATATTCGAGCGCGACGGATACAATCTCTACTGCGAGGTGCCCCTGACTATCGTCGAGGCGACACTCGGCGCAGAGATAGAGGTGCCAACGCTTGAGGGCAACCAGAAATTCACGATACCAGAGGGTACACAGCCGGGAACCGACTTCACTCTTCGCGGCAAGGGTATGCCTTACGTTAACTCGACAAGAAAGGGAGACCTTATCTTTACTGT
>JAZNZQ010000232.1:0-3252 GCA_045595035.1 Eubacteriales bacterium
CAATAGTATCTTCTTTGCAATGGCACTCTCGTCGGGACTTTCCGCGGCTATAATGAACCCCTACAGTGCCGAGATGATGAAGACATATTATACCTATCGTGCGCTCTCTGGTCTTGACGATAATTTCGTCGATTATATACGAGAATCACAAAGCTTTACGACGGCTTCTAACATTGTCTCTGTACAAAAAGCGGAGGAGAGGGCCGCAAGCGAGCTGTCCCGCGCCATTGAAAATGGATTTTCGGACAAGGCGGGAGCAATATGCAAGGAGCTGCTTAAGACAAGAGACCCGCTTGATATAGTCAATTGCGAGATAATACCTGCGCTTGATTCGGTCGGTGTGGGCTTTGAGAAAAAGACGGTATATCTGCCCCAGCTTCTTATGAGTGCGGAGGCGGCAAAGAGTGCCTTTGAGGAGATAAAAGCGTTCTCTGCAAAAAGCGAAAAAAGCACAGAGAAAAAGGGTGTATTCGTACTCGCAACGGTAAAAGGCGATATACACGATATCGGAAAGAATATAGTCAAGCTCTTGCTTGAAAACTACGGCTACGAGGTGCTTGATCTCGGACGTGACGTACCGCCCGATGTGGTAGCCGATGCCGCTTTCCGCACGCATGCGCCGATAGTAGGACTGAGCGCTCTTATGACGACGACCGTACCCGCTATGGAGCAGACCTTGAAGCTTATCCGTGAGCGCGCTCCGTGGTGCCGTGTGGTCGTGGGCGGTGCGGTGCTTACGGCTGAATACGCCGAAAAAATGGGCGCTGATAAGTACGCAAAGGATGCGATGGAAGCGGTCAGATACGCTGAAGAAATAATGGGATAAAACAAAAAGTGTCGAAAGACACTTTTTTGTTTTTTATATGTCCCGCGCGATGTGACATATTTTTGCCCGCCTTTATTATATAATCTGTTTTGAGGTGATGAGTTGGAACAGACTGTATACGCCGACGTGCTTTTTCTTATCAATTTCAGCATGGATCTTTTATCGCTGTACATATGTGCAAGAGTGCTTCACAAAAGGATAAGAACACTTCCTCTCACGCTTTCGGCTGCGCTCGGCGGTTTGTATGCCGTTGCCGCGCTGTTTTTGGATCTGCCTTTTTTTGCCGATGCTGCCGTTTCGTACCTCATGTGTCTTACGGCTTTTTGCGGACGCGGCTTTTCGTTTTCTTCATCGCTTATATCCTGGTTCGTATTTTTCGTTTCGCAGGCGCTTCTCGGCGGCTTTATGACCTCAGCTATGAATATTCTCGGGCGCACGTCCTTGGCAGAAGGTGTTATGCTCTCCGACAATGATCTGCCGTTGTGGATATTTGTTATCTTAGCTCCCATCAGCTCTCTTTTTACATACTTGGGCGGACGGATATTGAAGAGAGGGGCGGATGAGAATACGGTGGGAATCAAAATTGAAAACGAAGGCAATTCGCTTTCACTTACAGCGCTTGTGGACAGCGGAAATCTTCTCACAGATCCGATATCGGGACGTCCCGTCGTTGTGGTCGGATATGAAAGCGTGAGGAATTTCCTCCCGCCTGAGATACGCCGCGTAACCGAGAGCGGGGAGATTGATGCCTCGGCTCTGTCATTTTCGTCGGCACGCAGAATAAGAATGATACCCGCCACGGGTATAGGCGAAAAAAGCATCCTTGTCGGCTTTGTGCCGGATAAGATCATTCTGCAAAAAGGAAAAAGAGAAAGAGCTGTGTCCGCTGTCATTGCGACCGAAAAGCGCGTGCGCGGTTTCGGCGGGTGCGATGCAATAATATCTACAACGCTTGTGAAGGGATAGTATTATGAAAAAGCTGTTTTTTAAACTGTTGGCAAGAATAAAAGAACTTTTTGCAAAGGGAAGCGGAAGGGGAATTTTTTACGTAGGCGGCTCGGAAACTCTGCCCGCACCGCTTTCAAAGGAGGATGAGGCGCGCGCGATAGAAAATCTTGAGCATGATCCCGAATGCCGAGCCATTCTTATCGAGCACAATCTGCGCCTTGTGGTATATATTGCAAAGAAATTCGAGAATACCGGTGTAGGTGTCGAGGATCTTGTCTCTATCGGTACGATAGGACTTATCAAGGCGATAAACACCTTCAAGGCGGACAAGAATATAAAGCTTGCGACCTATGCATCACGCTGCATCGAAAACGAGATATTGATGTATATCCGCAAAAACGGAAATATCAGGCAGGAAATATCGATAGACGAGCCGCTGAGCTGCGATTGGGACGGAAATGAACTGCTTCTCTCGGATATACTCGGCAGTGATGAGGATCAGGTCTACCGCGATCTTGAAGCCGAGGAGGACAAGAAGGCAATACGTGAAGCGCTGTCCCACCTCGACAAAAGAGAACGGCTTATAATCGAGCTGCGTTACGGACTTTCGGGCAGACGTGAAATGACACAGAAGGAGGTCGCCGACCTGCTCGGGATATCGCAGTCTTACATCTCACGTCTTGAAAAGAAGATAATATCGCGCATGAAGTACGACATAGGAAATAAAGTTTAAATTTTTTTCAAAAAACTATTGCAAAATGATTTGTTTTGTGTTATAATTGGGCGTATTATGAATATCAATGCAAAGAGGTGTTAATAATGAAAGCAGGAATACATCCCGAATATAAGGACGTTGTTATCAAGTGCGCTTGCGGCGAGACTGTAACAACAAAGTCTACAAAGGGTGAGGAGATCAGAGTTGAAATTTGCTCCAAGTGCCATCCTTTCTTTACCGGCAAGCAGAAGTTCGTTGATGCTGGCGGTAGAGTTGACAAGTTCAAGAAGCGTCTTGAGGCAAGCAAATAATTTTTTGAACCAAATGCTAATTGAATGCATAAGGGCAAGAGCGTGTAATGCGTCTTGCCCTTGTTGTCGTTTTATGTGAGGGTAGATATGAACGAAGAAAAAGGTGTTATATTAAAAGCAGTGCTCGTAGGCATCGATTTTCAGACCTATGCCGAGGGAGAGTGCGAGCGCGGACTTGATGAACTCTCAAGACTTCTTGATACGGCAGGGGGCGAGACTTTTGCACGTGTCGTACAGTCGAAGGATTCCCCCGACCCGCGTACTTATATAGGAAGCGGAAAGTTAAAGGAGCTTGCCGAGCTTTGCGAAAACAACTGCGTTGAACTCGTTGTTTTTGACGTGGAGCTCTCACCCTCTCAGATAAGAAATATTGAGAACGCGCTCGGAGACAACGTGCGTGTTATCGACCGAAGCATGCTCATACTCGATATATTTGCAAAGCACGCGACCAC
>JAZNZQ010000233.1:0-10098 GCA_045595035.1 Eubacteriales bacterium
CTTTACAAGGCATATCGCGGAAGTGAATATGAAAAGGAGATACTTGACAAGCTCTCGCTTTGTCATAAAGAGACGTTTGAGGTGTTCTGCGACCAAAACTGTCTCGTTCACGAATTCAAGTATGCCAACGGAGATTTCCCCGATGATATATTCGGTCAGCATATAAATCCCGGACACACGCTTGAGGATATGTGGTTTCAGAGCGAGGCGGCGGATATACTCGGGTGCGATACCTACCGCGATAAGATAGCAGATATTACGAAGGCGACCTTCGAGCACGGATGGGACAAAAAATACGGCGGCATTTGCCACTTTATGTTCTGCGACGGCCCCGAGACGAAGTACACCGACGGAGAGGCGAAAGACGAGATACAGCTCAAGCTTGTAAAGGATGACGTGTACAGCAAGCTCTGGTGGGTACATTCCGAAGCGATGTATACAACACTTTTGATGCATTTTCGTACAGGCGACGTGGTATTTGAGGAAATGTTCGAGCGTGTATTTGATTACACCTACCGCACATTCCCGAATCCCGACAGAGATCTGCGCGAATGGATACAGATACGCACACGCGACGGCTCACCTCAGGATAAGGTGGTTGCACTTCCCGTGAAGGACCCCTACCACATAATGCGAAACGTGATACTTATTATCGAGCTGATAGAAGGAGAATTGAAAAAATGAACGAACTGTTTAAAAAGTACAGAGCGCTCTATGAGCAGACCTTTGTTCCGATATTTGTAAAGGATGATTTCGATACTGCGACCCTTCTTGAGGGCTGTAAGCTGGCGGGGGTCAAGGTGATAGAATATACCCTTCGCCGCGAGGATGCAAATAAGGTCATCCCCAAACTCAAAAAGGAGCATCCCGAGTTTTATACCTTTGTCGGAAGTACGATAGATGCCGACGGAATAGTTGAACAGATGAAGGCAAAGCATCCTCAGCTTATGAGAATAGACGAGCTTGCTCCCTTTGTTGACGGATTTGTCTCGATGCTTCCGTACTCTGATGAAACGATAGCAAGATACAAGGATACGCACTTGATCATTCCGACCGCAGAGACGAGCGGAGAGGCGCTCAGACAAATGAGAGCGGGCGCAAGCTTTATCAAGGTCTGCGGACCCGATTTCTCGTTCTCAAAAGCACTACACGCCGCACCCACCTTCTCATACTGCCCGACATTTATCACGGGCGGTGTGAATACGGCTCGTATGGAGGAGGCCTTTGAGTGCGGAAACGTGCTCGCGGCGGCAGGCTTCGATCTTATACTTAAGGGTGAGGATCCGTTGACTCTTACTCCCGAAAAGGTGGCTGAAAAGCTGACGGTTTTCGTTAATACGGCAAAGGCAGCAAGAGCAAAGGTGAATCCGATATTTGCGGGTATAGAAAAGCTTTCTGACGAAGAATTTGTGTCAAGCATTCCCAACTATTGCAGTGTGATATAAAAGAAAAAGTATAAAACTGTGATAATAATAACTTTTATAAAAAGGAGTACGAGCATTATGCTCGTACTCCTTTTTGCATGATTCAAACCGTGAGATATAGCGTGTTATAGTTTTTAGACATACTATCGGACGGTATATGAGGTGTTACTATGAAATAAACAATATCTTTATTTTTATACACACTCCCGCAGCTTCCTATGGATATAGCTTTCTTTGAGATGAACCGCTTGCTATTCCATATTTTTTCATTCGTTTTATTATATGATTATTGATAAACCTTTTTTTTGAACTCACCATCAATTTTAAAGAATGGCTTATTCAACTTATTAATAAAAAACACCCATAGGGTGTTTTTTGGAGCTTGCATTGAAAAAAGATGTTAAATGGTTTTTCTTTAAATAATCTTATAATACGATGCAAGGTTATTAGGTGACATGCGATATATGATTACTGTCTATGATTGTTATATGAACTATTACTTAAAGTAATACGAGGAACTCCATTGAGCATAAAAAGAAGCTCCTCTATCCGAATTATAAGCGTAATTAAAAGACGAAAAATATGATTTAACTGTAACCGTATATTTTTGGTTGCTACATTTAAATACGGTAACATGACCATATTTTACATTTTTATATTGCGCCACAACGCTTCCTTTTGCATCTTTTACAGTGACATCGAATCTAGTCTTGTTTTTAATAGTATCGTAGTAATATGATTTATTTGAATAACCGCAGCTTTTGGCTGCAGCATACAAAGATTTATCATATCCTACGTGCATTTGAATGTACAGCTTTTTGTTCTTTTTTCCCTTTACAGTAAAAGAATGTGTTTTGGGGCTGTTTTGTGGTCCCCAGATTGATGAGTTTAATGTATCATATCGTTGTGTCCATTTTGTGCTTGCTGCCGATATATCCAAAACAGAACCTGATAAAAGTAATACAACCACCATCAAACACGAGAGATATTTTTTTAGTTTTGACATAATATTACCTCCTATAGCACTGTCACCCATAAATATTATAACCTGTTTTAGGTTAAAAGTCAATACCCTAAAACAGGTTATTTTATAATTATTGCGTAATAATAATTACGGAGGTGTCTATGTATTCAAGATTAAGGGGATTGCGAGAAGACAAAGATATGAATCAAACGCAAATTGCAAAAATTCTCGGTATGTCGCAAACTGGATATTCAAAATATGAAACTGGTGAAAATGATATTCCAACCGAGATCCTTATAAAACTCGCAAGATATTATAACACCAGTATTGATTATTTACTTGGAGAAACTGATAATCCTAAAAGATATAAGTAATATTGAAAAAGCTCCCTTCGGGGAGCTTTTCTTTTTTTATTGTTCAACGGTTATTTCGGGTTCGGGAACATAGCTTATCTCTCTGTAAAATGCGGCTTGTGCGGCTTCCTGATATGCGCCGACACAATAGCTTGCAATGCAGGAGATAATGAAAAGCGGAGCCGCAATGAACAGTCCGAGAAAACCGAATAAAAGCGCTATTCCGCCTATGACAGCAGGTAGGGAGGCGAGCAGATGCCAACCGATAAAGCTAAGCTCCAGGCAGAAAAGGCGACCCTTGTTACCGTCCATCATTTTTCTCGATTCGGTAATAGCCGCATTGGGTGAGAGCTCGGGATGCTCATACAAAATGTAAGGTGTCATCGCATAGCTGAAGGATTTTACAATACCCGGGATGACGAAAAGCATACTCCAAAAAAGAATGTATACGGTCATGAGCAGATCCATGAGAAATCCGTCGCCGATCCTATGGAATTGCGAGAAGATATCGCTTATCTTTACGTCTTTTTTGTCAACAAGATTGAGGTTGAAGCTTGCATATCCAAGCTTAGCCGCGCCTCCGATGATACATAATGCGATCACCCATAAGACCGCTATCAAACCAATAAATAAAAGCACGCTCGTTACGATGGCGACCATATCTACGTTTATAAATCTGTCGAGCGGTATCTCGGTATTTCCGAACGAAACGTTTGCATCTTCATTTATAGATATACTGCCGCCTCCGCCCGCACTTGCAATACTGCCGCCGACAAGTGATGCAATAAAGCATGCAAGAGTGGCTATGGGCCAACGGGTGAAAAGCGCATCGCGCGCTATCCTTCGAAAATCTGCTGCGTATTTCATATTTTTCCTCCTTAATAATAAAGATGTTTGTTATTGATAGTTCGTATTACCGTCAAGCTCGATCACGTTATATATTTCGCTCGTTTTTGATGCTGTATGATAGCTTTCCTTTACATGCCAATCTTTGGCGGAGCATATCGTTTCCGTCGCTCCGTTAATATATTCTATTCTCAGCACCGCCATAAGCTTTGCGGAAACGTGTGTCACCGTGATCTCAAGCGTGTTGTCAAAGGCGAGCATATCGGTTATATCGACCGTGCCCGAGGTGGGAATGCGGCCGTCTATGCATTTGCCGTTTAGAACCGTTTTGTATGTTCCGTTTGCGGCGATATACAGGGTTGCCGTGCTGACCTTGGTCGGTAGGTGGAATCTTTTTGAAAAGGTGGAGAATGCGTTCCCGACATCTTTGCTTGCCCCTATCCATACGGCGTTATTTATCATTTGCACCACCTCTAAAACTATTATATCAGCTATATACGATTATGTAAATAGAATTTATGAAAAACACAGGTCAAAAAGCAGAGCTTTTTGACCTGTGTACATAAAAGTGGATATTATTTCTGTGTTATCGCGTTATCGATAAGTGTGCGGACGAGCTTGATGCTGTTCTGCACGCTCTCGATAGAGACAAAATCGGGGTTTTTCCGGCCCTTGTTTACGCAGTCGATAAAGTATGCGATCTCCTCGGTGTAGCCGTCAGCACCGGTCGTACCGATGCCGGTATCCTCGGCGGCGTCTCCAAGCTTCATCTCGACCTCTTCCTCGCCTACAAGAGTTCTCGATCTCTCACGGCGAACTCTTGCATTTTCGAATACCGCCTCGTAGGTCGCCTCGAATTTGTAGTCGCAAGCATACCAGCCCGACTCAATGGAAACGATGCAGTCGTCATAAACGAGGGTAGAGAAGAGAAAGTCGTTATTGCCGTGCTCGCCGTGCATCTTGTGGTAAGCCGAGCAGGTGGAGAGCGGCATTCCGAGCACGCTCTGTACAAAGTCGATGTCGTGCACGCCCATATCAAGAGCCGCACCGCCGCTCTTTGTTACATCCTGGAACCAATTTTCATAGCCCCAATCCGGGATTTTGGAAACTCTTCTCATGTTGAGCTTTTTGAGCTTGCCGTATTTTTCGCTCTTTATAAGACCGGCAAGATACATGTAGGGGGTCATGAAGCGAACAACGTGCGCGACCATAAAGGTCTTGCCGCTTGCCGCTGCTGCCGCCTTGATCCTTGTAACGTCCTCGTTTGTGAGTGTGAGTGGCTTTTCGCAAAGCACGTGATAGCCCGCTTCAAGCGCCTTTACGCACATGTCTGCGTGCATATATGTGGGGGTGCAGATATCTACTACGTCGATCTCCTCATTTGCAAAGAGGTCGTCCATAGTTGTGTATACCTTTACATCATCCTCGCCGATCCTTTCCTTTGCGACCTCGGGTCTTGCTTCGACTACCGCTGTGACCCTTGCGCCCTCAAGCTTCTTGTATGATTTGTAGTGACCGTGGCCCATTCCGCCAAGTCCGATAAGTCCAACCTTAAGCATTTATAAGTTCCTCCAAAAGCTTTTTAGAATCAAGTATGTCCTTTATCTGCTCGTCGCCCGAGATCTCGCGCTCGATGGTGATAGTGCCGTCGTAGCCGACCTCCTTGAGCTTGGCGATAAATGCGGGATAGTTGACCTTGCCATCGCCAAGGCGGGTCTCACGGCCGAGTTTTATGCCGTCTGTGGGATAACTACCGTCCTTGCCGTGTACCTCGCGCACGTATTTGCCGAATACGTCAAGCGCATCGACCGGATTTGCCTTTCCGTAGAGTATGAGGTTTGCAGGGTCAAGGTTGATACCGACGTCGCGTCCGCACTCGACAAGATATTCAATGGTGCGAAGGAGCGTTACGGGGGTCTCCTGTCCTGTCTCAAAGAGGAAGGTCTGTCCGTTCTTATTTACATGCTTTGTAACATAGTTGAGCGCCGTAAGAAGCCCCTGATATTCGGCACAGTTAGAGGTTTCGGGAATGAATCCAACGTGCGTCGCAAAATTGGGGGCGCCTACCTTTTTTGCAAAATCCGAACCCTTCTTAAGCTGCTCGCAACGCATAAATCTATAGCTTTCGGGAACGATTCCGAGCGTGAGTGGACCGCCTGTGAAGTTCCATTCCTTGGGACCGGTCCATCCGCCCCAGAAGGTCGAGATCGAAACGCCGTATTTTTTCATAGCCGCATTGACTTCTGCTGCACGTTCATCGGTATAGAAGCTGTCATCCCAGCAACCGAGCTGGCAAGAGGTAAAACCAAGATCGTGGACCTTCTTGAATTCGGTGTCCACGTCGTGCTCAAGATAAATAATTACACCCAAACGCATAATTTTGTTCCTTTCTTATAGAAAAATACTTTTTGCTTATTGACTTTTCTTTAATTTCATTATATAGTTTTAATGTATAAAGGGCAATAACACGATTGCGTTTTATTAGCACAATTTTGACTTTTGTTATGGAGTGATTTGATGAATGATATTTCGCTTTATGAAAAGATACCAGTTGAGGAGAAGAATTTTCCGATAAGATTCCGTTTTTATGAGAGCGCAAAGGGATTTTCTCCTCATTGGCACGAGCATATTGAGCTTCTTTATTTTGTATACGGAAACTGCAAGATAAACTGCGGTGTCGAAAGCGTAGAGGTAAATGCGGGAGATCTTATTCTTGTAAACAGCAATGAGCTTCACGGCATAAATGAGAAAAAAGAGGTGAAGTATTATTGTATAATAATAAATCCCTCATTCTTTGCCGACGTTAATTTTGATAGAGTACTGCTTCAAAAGCATATAAGAGGAGATGCGTACGTGAAGGAATGCTTTGATTCTCTTGTGTCCGAGTATGGGACGAGAGGAGAAGGAAGCGATATGCGCGTTAAGAGCATTATGTACGCGCTTATGGCGTATCTTCTTAATAATTATAAAGCAGAGCAACTTTCCGACCGCGCATACGACGTGAGAATGACAAAGATGATACGCCTGAATTCGGTGCTTTCGTATATTTCCAAGCACTATCAGGAAAAGATAAGCACCGCACAGCTTGCCGAAATGTGTTTCCTTTCGGAGTGTTACTTTTGCAGATTCTTTAAAAATGCGACCGGATACGCTGTTGTGGACTATATAAACCGATTCCGCGTTGAGCGTGCGGCAGTGCTTCTTTTAAACACGAATGCGAGCATTACCGAGATTGCAAGCAACGTCGGGTTCAACGATATCAATTTCTTCTCGCGAATGTTTAAAAAATACATGAAAAAGAGTCCGAGCGAATACCGTGCATGATATATAATATGTATATTTTTCACAAGCCCATGAATGGTACGAATATTTATTAAATATTTTTTGCATAAATTTTCAAAAAAAGTATTGACAAATGAATAATGTTGTGATAGAATACATCCATACCGTTCCCGAGGGGGATAAATTGGTATAAAAAATAATTTTTATTTATATTTTTGGAGGACAGAAAAATGAAAAAGGTTCTTTCGGTAATGCTCGCAGCTCTTATGCTCGTATCGTGCTTCGCACTCGCAAGCTGCGGCGGAAATGATGACAAATTGGTAGTTTACACAGAAGCAGGTTTTGCTCCTTATGAGTTCTACTACAACAACGAGATCGTCGGCGTTGACATCGAGATCGCTAAGCTCGTAGCTGAAAAGATGGGCAAGACACTTCAGCTTGAAGACGTTAACTTCGATACTATCTGCGGCGCTGTTAAGACAGGTAAGGCAGACCTCGGTATCGCAGGTATCACGATCAGAGCTGACCGTGCGGAAGAGGTCGACTTCTCGAAGCCCTATTCTTCCACAGCACAGTATCTTATCGTAGCTGCAAGCGACACTGCAACAAAGACTGTTGAAGACGTTAAGGGCAAGACAGTAGGCGTTCAGGAGGGAACAACTTCCGACTTCCTTATCGCTGACCTTATCAAGGACGGAACACTTGAAGGTTCTTCCATCACTCCCTACAAGGCACCTGCGGCAGCTGCAGCAACTATCGGTTCCAAGGTTGACGTAGTCATAACAGACAAGCTCACAGCAGAGCTTATCGTAGCAAACAATGAAGGCCTTGTAACCTTCCCCTTCGTTAAGGCAGACGGCACACCCGCAGCTGAGGTTGAGGAGTACGGCGTAGCAGTTCCCAAGGGCAACGAAGAGCTTATGAAGGTCGTAAACGAAGTTATCGACGAGCTTCTTGCAAGCGGCAAGATGGATGAGCTTGTAACAGAGTTCTCTGCTAAGGCAACAGAGGTTGGCGCATAATTTTTCTTCGTACATACATTGACATGAAGCGGGGGGTTTTTACTCCCCTCGCTTTGCGTTATTAAAACAAATTTAAGGTGGATTTTTTAAATGTTTGATGCAATAGTAAAGGGATTCGTAAAGACGTTTATTGCAGAAGATCGATACAAGCTCTTTTTTGAAGGTATCGGCAACACACTTCTCATAGCGTTTTTTGCTACCCTGATGGGTGTCGTTCTTGGCACCATAGTCGCAATAATAAAGGTATATCACAAGCAGAGCGGAAAGCTTAAGATACTTAATGCTATCTGCGAGGTCTATACGACAGTCATACGCGGTACTCCTATCGTTGTTCAGCTTCTTATTACGTATAACATCATTTTCGTTTGGTCGACGCAGGCTGTCGCGGTCGGTATACTCGGATTTGGTATAAACTCGGGCGCTTACGTTGCCGAGATAATCCGCGGCGGTATCAATGCTGTCGATATCGGACAGACAGAGGCGGGACGTTCACTCGGACTTTCTCAGGCGCAGACAATGAAGAGCATCGTGCTTCCTCAGGCGATAAAGAACGTTCTTCCCGCAATCGGTAACGAGTTTATCTCGCTCTTGAAGGAAACGTCGATCATCGGTTATCTCGGCGTCATCGACCTTACCAAGGCGGCAGAGCGTGTCATCTCGCGTACAATGGACGTATATTTCCCCTACATATCTATCGCGCTTGTATATCTCGCGATAGTATGCGTGCTCAATTACCTTGTTAAGAAGCTTGAGAGGAGGTTGGCGAAGAGTGATAGAGGTTAAGAATCTGTACAAGACCTTTGACGGTGAAAAAATGGTGCTTAACGGCATCGATTATAATATCAAGAAGGGCGAGCGTATAGTTGTCATCGGTCCCTCGGGCGGAGGTAAATCAACATTTCTTCGTTGCCTCAATCTTCTCGAAAAGCCCACAGCCGGTGAGATATGGGTCGACGGAAAACTCATAACCCCCGCAGATACGGCGCTTCATCCCGAGCTTGGAGATAAGAAGCTTCTTCGTCAGTTTGAGAAGGAGAATTCTATTCAGATAGACCTTGCACGACAGAAAATGGGTATGGTGTTCCAGCACTTTAACCTCTTTCCGCACATGACCGTTAAGAAAAACATTACGTTTGCACCGGTGAAGCTCAAGCTTCAGACTCCCGCAGAGGCAGAGGAAAAGGCAGAAGCGCTCCTTCGCCGTGTCGGTCTTTCGGAGAAGGCGGATGCTTATCCCAGCCAGCTTTCGGGCGGTCAGAAGCAGAGAATTGCTATCATCCGCGCGCTTGCTATGGATCCCGAGATAATGCTCTTCGACGAGCCCACGTCCGCGCTTGACCCCGAGATGGTCGGAGAGGTGCTTGACGTTATGAAGGAGCTTGCAGACGAGAACATGACCATGGTAGTCGTAACGCATGAGATGGGATTTGCCCGCAAGGTAGCAGACCGTGTGCTCTTTATGTGCGACGGTGTTATCGACGAGGAGGGAACTCCCGAAGAGATCTTTGGCGCTCCCAAATGTCCGAGACTCCAGCAGTTTCTGCACAGTGTGCTTTAATTCAATACGCATAAAATCTGAGCCTGTGAGAAAACTCACGGGCTCTTTCTTTGTGAACAAAATGTAAAACCATAAATTAGGTGTTGACAAATGTCAACTTATGTGATATTGTAATAGTAGACAGATGTCAACTGCACGAGCATGTCGCTTGTTAGAACTACAACAGATACAGCTCGTGCGCGAATTACAAAATTGTATGTTTTAAGGAGGAGATAAATATGAGTTATGTGAATTTGTCCGAAGGCGAATGGAAGATAATGAAGGTATTGTGGGAGAGGGCTCCCATGATGGGTGGGGAGATAGCCGCAGAGCTATTTGATGAGACAGGGTGGACCCGCGCGACCGTCTTTGTTATGCTGAAGCGGCTTATAGCAAAGGGTGCTGTTACGCTCGACGATAGCGGAAAGCATCAATATTACCGTCCTGCAGTTGAGCGCGACGAATGCCGCGACGCCGAGACAGACTCGTTTATCTCTCGAAGTCGGATCGTAGCCATGTCGTTCTGTGGGCCAAGGAGTTGGTTTTCCTAATTGTCTTCCTAAGACCGCTTGGCCTCCGACTTCGACGATAGCGGAAAGCATCAATATTACCGTCCTGCAGTTGAGCGCGACGAATGCCGCGACGCCGAGACAGACTCGTTTATCTCTCG
>JAZNZQ010000234.1:0-4870 GCA_045595035.1 Eubacteriales bacterium
TTGATTCATCGACAGATTTCAAAGTCGAACATATATATGACGTATCTGCCGATGAGGGCAAGGATATATTCTCACCGACTATCATACTCCCTATTTTAGGGAAAATTATCCGTCGCTCTGTTATTGTGCGTACATATCCGATATCATCAGAATACTCAAGTACGCGAAGAGAGTCGGATAAAACAAAGTATTCTCCTGCCAATTCCGTATAACAAGCCGGCTCGTCCTCAGAGAGGATTATTCTCAGTGTCGACGGAAGTGTGCGCTTCACCGAAACGCTCTCAACATATGGGTTTTCCTTTTTTATCTTTTCATATATCTCATTTTTGTCTATAGAATACATCGGCTCACCCGGGGCAATACCGCTTGTGGATATGATCGTTTGCGGGTCGCATCGGACATTGTTTTCAACGTCTATATTGTCTATCACAAAAATGAAATTATGAAAAACAAGCGCAAGTATAAACACACACAGCGCACCTGTAACAAAGCATACGGCAAACACCGAGCGAGCGCGTTTTTTTTGTTTTTCTTTGTTCATATGTACTGTCCTTGTTTTATTTTTTTATAAGCTTCATTATCTCAAGATAGATGAGTCTGTTCGCATCCTTGTTGGCGAATGCTTCTATCTTCTCTTCCATATCGCTTCTCTTTGCATCGTCATCAAGAAGTTCGCTTATCTCATGCTCAAGCCGAGCGCCGACAAGCTCCTTCTCTTCAACGAGGACTGCTGCCCCTGCCCTTTCAAGCACGGCGGCATTCTTGTACTGATGGTTGTTTGTAACGTTTGGTGACGGAATAAATACCGCTGTCTTTTTCATCATCGAAAGCTCGGACACCGTCATAGCTCCCGCGCGGGATATAACGATATCCGCCGCCGCCATTCTTATCGGCATATCGTAGATATACTCAAGCATCTGCGTATTTTCGCACTCATCAAGACCGTACTCTCTGTATTTTGCCATAGCCGCCTCGTGTTCAAGCGCGCCTGTTGCATGAACGTGAAGCACGTCGGGATGCTTTGATACGTAATCCCGCATAAGCTCAAGTACGGCATCGTTGACCTTCTCCGCTCCCAGACTTCCTCCGTATGAGAGTATGAAATGCTTGTATTTCCCGTCAATACCAAGCTTTTCCCTCGCCTCTTTTTTCGAAAGCGTTCCGAAAGCCGATTTCAAGGGGTTTCCCACGTGAACTATCTTTTCCTTTGCGGTCAAATATTTTGCGGCATCCTCGAAATTAAGCAATATCTTATCAACGTATTTCTGCAATTGCTTTACGGTAACGCCGGGGACGGCATTCGATTCGTGTACTGCCGTCGGCACGCCCATCTTTGATGCAGCAACGAGCACGGGCCAACAAACGTATCCGCCGGTACCGATAACGATATCGGGACCGAAATCGCGTATTATTTTTTTTGCTTTTATGGGTGAAGTGAGGGCAAGATAAGCCGCCTTTATATTTCTCGGGGAAAGACTTCTCCTAAAACCGCGCACCTCGACGTGAAATATCGGATAATTCTCCGCGGCGACGAGCTTGTTCTCAATTCCTCGCTTTGTTCCGACAAATGCAATCTCTGCGTCGGGAATGTTTGCTTTTATTGTATTTGCAATGGCGATCGCGGGATTTACATGTCCGCCCGTACCGCCGCCTGTCATCAGAACTCTCATATTTTTCTCCGTAAATTATTTCTTTTGATAAGAATGTCTTGAGATCGCAAGAATAATACCCATTTCAAACATAAGAATAAGAAGTGCCGTTCCGCCGTAGCTGAAGAACGGAAGTGATATTCCTGTATTCGGTATCAGATTGGTAACGACCGCGATATTTAGTATCATTTGTATCGCGACCTTACTTATTATGCCTATGACCGTAAGAGAAGTGAAGATATCGGGCGCCTTTGTTGCGATAACGAAGCCGCGCCAGATAAGCAGAGCAAAAAGTGCGATCACGGCAAGTGCGCCTATGTATCCAAGCTCCTCGCAAACTATCGTATAGATAAAGTCGTTGTGCGGCATTGATACGTATCCGTATTTCAGACGGCTGTTTCCGATACCGACACCGAACAGACCGCCGGAACCTATCGCATTCATTCCGTTGACCGTTTGCCAGCCGCCGCCGAGATAATCCGCCTCGGGGTCAAGCCAAGCGGTAACACGGTCAAGAGAATATCCGGTCGAAAGTATGAGCACGACCACTACTACGACCGCAGCTCCGCCGAGAAGCGCAAGCCACCTGAAACGGCTTCCGCCGACAAACATCACGACGATACCGATAGCGGCAATAATGACAAGTCCCGAAAAATGCTTTTCAAGTACGACAAGAACACATATCATACCAAGAAGAATAAACGGAACGATAGTGCCGAACCAAAAGGAGTTTTTAAAGCTCTTGTAATCCGTGACCTTTTCGGAATACTCCGACATATACCAAGCGAGTATCAGGACCACGGCAAGCTTTGCTATCTCCGACGGCTGAAAGCTGAGTCCGATACCCGGGATAACAAGCCATCTCTGTGCGCCGCCGCCGACCGTTCCCATAATTATAACGAGCATAAGAAGAACGATGGTCGCGCCGTATGCCGGCCATACCGCTTTTTTATATACCCACAAGGGCAATCTCATAGCGAATATCATCGCCAGAAGTCCCATAAAAACAAAGCCGATCTGTCTCTTTATGAGATAGAAGCTGTCGCCGTACTCGGTTCCCGAATATACGTAGCCCGCGCTGAATACCATTATCGAGCCGAAGAATACCAGGAGCAGCACGGTTATAAGAAACATTCTGTCAACGCCCGAACGGATGCGCACCACCTCTTTTTCTTCTCGGGGCAGAGCTACCTCACCGCCCTCTGCTTTTACGACGCCCAAACGGTTCTTTTTCGTTTTTTCATCGGTCATGCCGACGTTGGCTGTATTCTGTTTTTCTTTTCCTTTCAACATGACCTCTCCCTTTTATTTAAAATTTCAAGCCAAACCAAGCGGCAAGCGCCATAAGGCAGGTAAAGAGTGTGAATACCGTAACTATCTTTACTTCGCTCCATCCGCATTTTTCAAAATGGTGATGGATAGGACTCATTTTGAATATTCTCTTTCCGGTCAGCTTAAAGCAACCGACCTGAAGCATTACCGAAAGTGCCTCGATTATATACACAAGGCCGACTACGCATACTATAAGCGGATTACCTATCATAAATACACATCCGATGACAAGACCGCCCAAGAAGAGCGAACCGGTGTCACCCATGAATATACGCGCGGGATAGAAATTATAGACCAAAAATCCGAGCGTCGCACCTACTGTTACAGCAGAGACAAATGCAAGCCCCGCATCAAGTGCGCGAAATGCCGCGACCGCGAAAAATGCGCCTACAACAAAGGTAACGCTGCTTGCAAGACCGTCGATACCGTCGGTAAGATTTACGCTGTTTATTACGCCCGTTATAAGGATAAAGGCGAAGATATAATAGAAGAATCCAAGCTCAAGCTCTATGCCGAAACAAGGGATATAAAGCTCTGTACCGATAAATCCGAGCACTCTCATAAGAATGAGATATATCGCCGATGCAAGAAGCTGGAGCAGGTATTTCTGCTTTGCGGTAAGTCCCTCGTTCTGCTTTTTTACAAGCTTTGTGTAGTCATCGATAAGACCGATAAGTCCGTTTGCAAGTGCCATACCGAGAGTAAGGATAACCGGGAGGATCGCATCCATACCGTTTCTTATCCCCGCGACGGCAAGATATACGACCGACACCGCAAGTATTGCTATTATAAAGGTAATGCCGCCCATCGTGGGGGTTCCCTCTTTGGATTTATGCCATCGCGGTCCTATATCAAGTATCTTCTGACCGACCTTTTTGCTTTTCAGTTTGGGTATTATTATCTTTGCGGCAATAACGGTTATGAGAAAAACCGCTATCATGCAAGAGAAAAAGGTTATATATAGTTCTGTTTTCACTTTGATATCCGCGCCTTTCTTTTATTTTATTTTCGTCTTGATGTATTCGAGCACGCGCTCCGCCGCAACTGCACGGCTTGCCTTTACAAGCAGAATGTCTCCGTCTTTCAAGTATCCGAGAAGAAGCTCTGCTGTCTTTACGTGATCGTTTTCATCGGGATTTACAAATATATTTTCTGCTGACATACCCTCCTCAAACGCACCGGACGCAATATTCTCGGCTATCGCACCGAGCGTAAACAGGGTGTTTATGCCTCGCTTTGCCGCATATACACCTGTTTTTTTATGAAGCGCCGCGCTGTCCTCTCCAAGCTCCCTCATGTCCCCGAGAAGCGCGAGAGTTCTCGAGCCGGGATGAAGCTTTGCAAGATCGTGCAAAACGTCGATAGCTGCCGCCATCGATTCGGGACTTGCATTGTAGCAATCCTCTATCACAGTTATACCGCCAAGCGCGTATATATTTTGTCGCATTGCGGCATTTTTGAATTTTTGAAGTCCGCGGCGTATCTCACCGTCATCCATTCCGAGCGTAACACCGACTGCATACGCAAAGAGTGCCGCATAAACACTATGCGCTCCCATAGCCGCTATCTCAACGTTTGTGACCACGCGGCGGTCGTATATAACGTCAAACACGGTCTTCATATTCCCGTATCTGATATTCAACGCGCGATAATCGGCTTCGGGATTATTAAGAGCAACGAATATCGGCGAATAATCGCTTCCGCGAAGCAATGAAAGAAGTGGCTCATCTCCGTTAAGAATGAGCGCGCCGCCCTTTTTCAGTCCCCTCACTATCTCAAGCTTTGCCGAGCAGATATTCTCTCTTGACCCGAGATTTTCAAGGTGCGATGAGCCGATAGTGGTAACGAGCGCCACGTCCGGCTCGGCTATCTTTGATAGATACTCTATC